>JBGPQZ010000024.1:0-18479 GCA_041489335.1 Methylomirabilia bacterium | reverse complement strand
TGCGCCCCTTCTGGGTGGATCGCCAGTTCACCCCCATCCAGATCGGGGCCGTGCCTGGGACGCTGGGCGTGGTGAGCACGATTCTCGGGGCGCTTTCCGGCGGGAGCCTCACCAAGCGATGGGGCATGTTCCGCGCCCTCTGGATCCTGGGAATCGCCCAGGCCGCCTCCAACCTCGTGTACGCGGCCGCCGCCGCGCTCCCGCCCTCCGTGCCCCTGATGTATGCCGCCTCCGTGGTCGAGTCCTTCTGCGGCGGCCTGGGGACGGCCCCGTTCCTGGCGTACCTCATGAGCATCTGCGACAGGGCGCACGCCGCCACCCAGTACGCCCTGCTCAGCGCCCTGTTCGGCCTGGCGCGCGTCCTGGCCGGCGTCCTCTCGGGTTGGGCCACCGAGGGGCTCGGCTACGCCGCCTACTTCACGCTGACCTTCTTCCTGGCCTGGCCGGCCCTCCTGCTCTTGCCCCGGGTGGAGAGATGGACCGTGAGGCGCGCCGCCGGCTCCCCCCGCTCCGCCTCCGCACGCTGACAGGGACAAACCGCCACTGGCCGCCGACTCCCTGCGGGGCGCCGATCGCATCCCCCGCAGGAAGTCGGCGCGTCCCCTCCCGGCCAGCGCTCATCAAAAGAGATGATCGCCCCGCGTGAAGAAGCGCTGGAAGCCGTCCCGATCCGCCGCCGCCGCCGCGAGGCGCCGGAGGCCCTCCTGCAGCGAGTCCATGTCCGTGGCGATGGACAGCCGCAGGTAGTGCATGTGCTCGGTCCCGATCCGGCCGAAGGACTTCCGGTCCAGGGTGGCCACCTGGTACTCGAAGAGCAGGAAGAGCTGGAAGAGGGTGGAGGGGCTGGTCTTCCTCTGGAGCTCCGGCGGCAGGCCCTGGAAGGCGTCCAGGATGCCCAGGGTCTGGCACACGCCCGCGATGTTCGGGAAGACGTAGAACGCGCCCTTGGGGTTCTGGCAGCGGATCCCCGGGGTGGCGTTCAGGCCCTTCACCACGAGATCCCGGCGCTGCTGGAAGGCCGCCACCATCTTCTGGATCTCGGGGCCGATCAGCGGGGACTCGAGGCCGACGCGACACCCTTCCTGGTTGTAGGGGGGGACGCAGGAGAAGTAGTTGATGTTCAGGTTGCGGGAGCAGTCCGCCTCCTCCTTCGTGGGGAAGAGGGCCCAGCCGATCCGGCCGCCGGTCCAGGCGAAGCTCTTGGAGGCCCCGCCCACCAGGATGGTGCGCTCCGCCATCCCCGGGCAGGAGGCGATGCTCGCGTGCCGGCTCCCGTCGAAGAGGATGTGCTCGTAGACCTCGTCCGAGTAGACCCGCACGTCCGGCCCGCAGCGCGTCCGGATGACCTCGGCGATGTCCTGCAACTGGGCCTGGGAGGCCACCCCGCCCGTCGGGTTGGAGGGGAAGTTGAGGTAGATGAGCTTCGTCCGCGCGGAGAGGAGCGGGGCGAGCTCCTTCCCCGACAGGCTGAACCCCTGCTGCTCGTCCAGGTGGATGGGCTTGGGGACGGCCCCCACGTAGGCGATGAACGACTCGTAGATGGGAAAGCCGGGGCTGGGGTAGACCACCTCGTCGCCCGGGTCGCAGTAGGTCTGCTGGCAGAAGCCGATGGGGGGCTTGGCACCCGGATAGACCACCACGCGGTCCGGGGTGGCGGCGATCCCCCGCGTCTCGCTGAAATAGGTGGCGACCGCCTTCCGGAGCGGCAGGATACCCTGCGGATCGCAGTAGTGGGTGTTGTTGAGATCGAGCTGCCGCTTCACCTCGTCCTTGATGACTTGCGGGATGGGGAAGTCCGGCTCGCCCAGGTTGCACTTGATCACCCGCTTCCCCTGCTCCTCGAGTTGGCGGATGTAGGGGCCGACCTTGAACGCGTTCTCGGTATCGATGAGTCCGACTCGTTGTGCGAAGAGTCCCACCGCGTGCTCCTTTCTGTGGGCGGACACGGTTGTTTGCTCCCTCGAGCGTTGGTCACTTCTTCTCGGGGGTCGGCGGCTTCTTGCTCAGGGCGAGCCGCAGGATGTTGATGAGGCGCTCGCCCGAGACCGACTTGAGGGCGGTGATCTCCGCCCCGGCGGCGAAGGCCTTCTGGTTCAGCTTGGCGTCGGTGGTGCCCGTCAGGATGATCACCGGGATGTGAGAGAGGGCGGCGTCCTGCTTGAGACGCTGGCACACGGTGAAGCCATCCATCTCCGGCATCTCGACATCGAGCAGGACGGCATCGGGGACCTGCTTCTTGGCCAGCCCGAGCCCCGCCGGGCCGTTGCTCGCGGTGAGCACCCGGAACCCCTGCTGCTCGAGCACGTTCCGCAACATGGTGGTGAAGAACGGCTGGTCGTCGATCACGAGCACGGTGGCCGACCGTCCATCCGCGGGATTGGGCATGCCTCCCCTCCTTCGAGCTGATCTCGGATTTGCGGGCCAACCGCGGGCCTCCGCCCGACGTCGCCCCACCAGGCCCGCTCAGGACAGGCGGGCCCCCAGAATCTCGGCGGCCACCTCCGCGCCGTGCGCCGGGACGTCGCGCCACGCGGGCGGCTCCGCGAGCAGTGCCTGCAAGGCGCCACGCCAGTGGCCCGCCAACAGCTCCTCGTTCGGGATGAAGCGGGCGACGCCGTAGGCGGTCAATCCCTTGACCAGGGGGGCGTACTCGGCGAATTCGCCGCGCGAGGTGTAGAGGACGGGCGTGCGATTGGCGAGGCAATCGGAGACGATCCCGTAGCCCGGCTTGGTGATCACGGCGTCCGCGTGTGCCACCACGTCCTCGTAGCGGAGCCCGTTCAGGGTCAGGGTCCGGACGTTTTGCACCGGCCGAGGCAGCCGCTGGGTGGTCAGGAACTCGTACTCGCGCAAGGTTTCGACCCGGTCGAAGTCGACCCCCTGGATGTCGAAGCCGCCGAAGGAGAGGAGGACCGCCGGCCGGGCATCCGACAGACCCAGCGCCCGCCGAACCTCCGCCCGCGAGCGGCGGGTGTGCCGGGCGACCATGGGGATGTCCCGGAGGACCGGGAAGGCGTCGCAGGGACCGTGGAAGGGCAGGCGCAGGAAGAGGTCGGCCCGCCCGTAGGCCTCCCGGATGGCCTCGAGGATCCGGGCGTACTCGGGAAAGGCGCGGACGTAGTCGCCGTAGATCCAGTCCCACGTGAAGTTGCTGATGCCCACGCTGGGGATGCCGGCGACCTCGGCGGCCAGGAAGGCCGCCGGCGGGATGTCGGCCACGACCAGGTCCACCGCGTCCCGGCGGAGGAGGGCCGCCTCCTCCTCGACCAGCCCGGGCTGCGCCTCGAGGATCCGGGCGTAGGCCAGGAGGGTGGCGCGGGCGTCCATGCGGATCGAGTCCCGCTGGATGACGCCCACGTCCAGGGCGCGGGCCCGGAAGGCGAACGGGCCGGGGAGATTCAGGCGGAAGAGCCACTCGGGCGCCGTGGAGATGAGGCTGAGCCGGAGCCCGGGCACCCGTTCGGCCAGGGCGGCGAGGACGGCGGCCATGCGGGTGGCGTGGCCGAAACCGTGACCGGTGATGTAGGCGACGACGTGCGGCATGGGCGCTCCAGGATGGCGGTAAGTATAGTCAACTCGCCAGTCAATGCAAGGCTTTTGGGGCGGACGGGGCGGGGCGCAGGCGCCGATCCCCCGCCGGATCGCGTCCCGTCAGTGCCGCCCGCGCTGCAGACTCTCGTAGGCCTGCTGGATGGCGATGAGCTTCTTGTGGGCCAACTCCTGGAACTCCTTGCCGAGGTGGGCGACCTTGTCGGGATGGTAGCGCCCTACGGCGTGCCGGTAGGCAGCCTTGATCTCCTCGGGGGAAGCCCCGGGGGGAACCTCGAGGAGGGTGTAGGGGTCCATCTGGCTGAAGTCGGCGGTGAGGTCCTCGGGGCGCGGCCCGCCGGGCGGCTGCGTCCAGTGGCCTTGCATCCGCCCACGGAACAGATCCCAGGGCGAGCGGCCGGGCGTCTGTCGGGACAGGTACCAGAGCAGGCACCCGATGACCAGGAGGTCGTCTATCCATCCCAGCCCCGGCAGGAAGTCGGGGATGGCGTCCAGCGGGCTGATGACGTAGAGCAGCGTCCCCAGGATGGGAAGCAACCGTTTCAGGATCCGCATGCGCGTGCGCCTCCGCTTTCGCCTACCTTGTACCACATTTCGGCGCGGACTCAAAGGCCTCCGCCGGCCGGCCTCCAGCGATCTTTGGTCTTGACAGACCTCCGGAATGTGCGCGATCCTGCTCGCCCGCAGGGCTTCCCCGGCGCGGGCGCGCCTCCGCGCTCGAGGGGAGCCGATAGAAAGGACGGACTCATGCGGCAATTATCCACCCCTCTTCCACTCAGTGGCGTCAAGGTCGTGGAGCTCTGGCAACTGATCGCGGGGCCGTTTGCCGCCAAGATGCTGGCGGAGTTCGGCGCCGAAGTGATCAAGGTCGAGCCTCCCGGGGAGGGCGACCCCTTACGGAAGTGGCGGAAGCTCTACCAGGGCACCTCGGTCTGGTGGCAGGTCCAGTCGCGGAACAAGCAGTCGATCACGCTGGACCTCCGGCATCCGGAAGGGCAGGAGGTCGCCGGGCGGCTGATCCGCGAGGCGGACGTGGTGATCGAGAACTTCCGCCCCGGCACCCTGGAGGGCTGGGGTCTCGGCTGGGAGCAGCTCTCGGCCGTCAACCCCGGCCTCGTCATGCTGCGCCTCTCCGGCTATGGCCAGACGGGGCCGTATCGCGACCGGCCCGGCTTCGGCGTGATCGGCGAGGCCATGGGCGGGCTCCGCTACATCACGGGGGAGCCGGGCCGGCCGCCGGTGCGCGTGGGGGTCAGCATCGGGGATTCGCTGGCGGCGCTGCACGGGGTGATCGGCGTGCTCTTGGCCCTCTACCACCGGAAGGTCAACGGCGGGAAGGGCCAGGTCATCGACGTGGCGCTGTACGAGGCGGTCTTCAATATGATGGAGAGCCTGCTCCCCGAGTATGATGCCTTCGGGGTTATCCGCGAGCGGACCGGGAGCGCGCTGCCGGGGATCGCGCCGACCAACGCCTACCCGTGCCAGGACGGCGAGTACGTCCTGATCGCCGGGAACGGGGACAGCATCTTCAAGCGGCTGATGGAGACCGTGGGCCGGGCGGACCTCGCGACCGATCCGGAGCTCCTGCACAACGACGGGCGCGTGCGCCGCGTGGAGGAGATCGACGCGGCGATCGCGGCCTGGACGGCCAGCCGGGGCATCGACGAGATTCTCGAGACGATGACGCAGGCGAAGGTGCCGGCGGGCCGGATCTACTCGGCCAAAGACATCGCGGAGGATCCCCACTACGCGGCGCGCGGGATGATCGAGCAGATCCTGACCCGGGATGGGTTGACCCTGAAGGTGCCGGCGGTCGTGCCCAAGCTCAGCGAGACACCGGGGAGCATCCGCTCTGCCGCACCCCGGCTCGGCGAGGACACCGAGGCAGTGCTCCGGCGGCTGGGGTACAGTGCCGAGCAGATCGCGGCACTGCGCGCCGCCAAGGTCATTTAGCGCAATGACCGAGTGTACCGTGAGCTCGTTTCCGCCGCTTCTCCCGCCAGAGGTGACCCGTGATCCCTGACATCACCGTCCTGCAATTCGGCGAGGGAAACTTCCTTCGCGCCTTCTTTGACTGGATGCTCCAGCAGATCAACGACTCCTGCGGCATGGACCACGGGGTCTTCCTGGTCCAGCCGATCCCCGAGGGGCGGGTGAAGGTGCTCCTGGATCGCCCGGAGTACACGGTCTGGCTGCGGGGCATGGAGGGGGGACGGCTTCAGGAGCGGCTGGAGCGCGTGCGCGTGATCCGGGACGGCGTCAACCCCTTCGAGGACTTCGGAAAGCTCCTCAGGGCCGCGGAGGCGCCCGGCCTCCGGCTCGTGGTTTCCAACACGACCGAGGCCGGCATCCACTATGCGCCGCAAGGCGTGGAGGCTCCCCGAACGTTCCCGGCCATGCTGACCCGGGCGCTCTTTGCCCGCTTCCGGCAGCAGGGCTCCCCGCTGGCGGTGTTGCCGTTCGAGCTGATCGAGCGGAATGGCCAGACGCTCAAGGCGTACGTGCTGAAGCACGCGCAGGACTGGGATTATCCGGCGGCGTTTCGCGACTACGTGGACGCCTGCCGGTTCTACGACACGCTGGTGGATCGCATCGTTCCCGGCTATCCGAAGGATGAGGCGGACGAACTGTCGCGCCGGATCGGGGGCCCCGACCCCAACGCCGTCTGCGGCGAGTGGTTTCACCTCCTGGTGATCGAGGGGGAGGACGGGCCGGTGTTCGAGGCGTTTCCCTTCCGGAAGGCGGGGCTGAACGTGATCTTCACGGATCGGCTGAGCTTCTACCGCGAGCGGAAGGTCCGCGTGCTGAACGGCTGCCACACCGGCAGCGTGGGCACCGGTCTCCTCGGCGGCGTGGAGCTGGTGCGGGACTTCGCCCTGCACCCGACCTACGGCCAGCGCCTCCGCACCCTCGCCCACGAGGAGATCGTGCGGGCTTTCTCGGACAACGAGGAGACCCACGGTTACGCCGAGCAGGTCCTGGAGCGCTTCCAGAATCCCTCTATCCAGCACTCCCTGCGTGCCATCGCGCTGAACTCCATCGCGAAGATGAACACGCGCGTCCGGCCCACGCTGGTGGACTACCACCGGACGTTCGGCCGCTGGCCGGCGCTGATGCTGGAGGGCGTGGCGGACATGGTGGAGCTGTACCGGCGAGGGCCCGTGGCCGCGCTTCCGAAGGGCCCGTTCGAGCTGGCCGACTTCGCCCAGCTTCCCGGCACCTCCACCCGCGAGATCCTCGCGGCCTTCTTCCCCGGCCTGGAAGGGGTGCTGCTGGACGACATGGCCCACGCCGTGGAGGCGGTCCGTCCGGCGCAGGCCTCCTGAGGCCGTCGCCGCGCGGGGAGGGATCGGGCGTGGACCTGCGATTCAAGAAGACCCACGCCAAGTGGTTCGCGAGCGACGTCCTGCGCGCGGTCCGGCGGTACGCGCTGATCGAGGCGGATGACCGGATCGCCGTCGGGCTCTCGGGCGGCAAGGACAGCAGCGCGCTCCTCTACATCCTCGCGTATCTGCGCCGTTACTCCCACCTCAGCTTCGAGCTGTCGGCCATTCACATGCGGATGTCGGCGGACTACGACACGACCATCCTGCGGGAGTACTGTCGTGCGCTGGAGGTGCCCTACCTGGATCTTCGGGGAGCGGATTCCCGGTTGACGTCCGGAGTGGGTTTCGGCTAGGATGCGCCGTATGAAAACAACACTGGGGCTCAATCAATTCGTCAAGTCTCACGGCCTCGGCAACGACTACATCGTTCTGGACCAGGCGCAACTGTCTTTCCCGCTCACGACGGGTGCCGTGCGGACGATCTGCGATTACCACTTCGGGATCGGATCCGATGGGATCCTGCTCTTGGTGCCGGGATCCGGAGCGGACTTCGGCGTGCGGATCTTCAACCCCGACGGGGGCGAGGCGGAGAAGAGCGGCAACGGCATCCGCATCCTGGCCAAGTTCCTCTACGACCATGGCTACGCCCCCCGGCCGGACTTCACGATCGCGACGCTGGGCGGGATCGTCCGGGCGAGGTTGGATCTCGACGGCGATCGCGTCCGCATGATCACGGCGGACATGGGGCGGGCGACCTTCGTGAGCGGCGAGATCCCCATGACCGGCCCGCGGCGCGAGGTGGTGAGAGAGGCACTGGAGGTGGCGGGGAAGCGCCTGATCGTGACCTGTGTGTCCATCGGCAATCCGCACTGCGTCATCCTGACCGATACCCTCGACCTGGACGAGGTGAAGCGCCTCGGGCCGAAGATCGAGCACCACCCGAGCTTCCCCAACCGGATCAACGTCCAGTTCGCCAAGGTCCTTCGCCGGGATCGCGTCGCCGTCGAGATCTGGGAGCGCGGCGCGGGCTATACGCTGGCCTCCGGCACCAGCTCCTGTGCGGTGGCGTCGGCCTGCGTCAAGAACGGGCTGACGGATCGCACGGTCACGATCCAGAGCCCGGGCGGTGAGCTCGTGGTGGCCGTGGCGGACAACTGGGACCTCACCCTGACCGGTCCCGTTTCGGAGATCTGTCGAGGAACCCTCTCTGCCGACCTCCTACAGAGCCTCTCTCGATGAATCCGGTGAGCCCGTCGGTCCACCTGCGGCGTAGCTTCCTGTACGTGCCAGGCAGCGAGGAGAAGAAACTCGCCAAGGCCGCGAGCCTCACGGCGGACGCGGTGATCCTCGACCTGGAGGACGCCGTGGCCGAGGACCGAAAGGCCGCCGCGCTGGGTTTCGTCGGCAAGCAGGCCATCCATCCGGGGCAGCTTCCCATCATCCACGACGCCTTCACGCCCTCGGCCGAGCGCGTGCGCCGCGCCGAGCGGGTCCTGGAGGCCTGGAGGCAAGCCCAGGCGGAGGGTCGCGGTGTGATCGCCCTGGACGGTGACCTGATCGAGCTCCCCGTCGTGGCCATGGAGCAGCGCGTGCTGGAACGAGCGCGACGGGCGAGCCGAGTGGGGACGAGCCTGGAATAGGCGTGGGAAGGAAAGGAGGTGGAGCAGCGTCGGTGATTGGCTCAGGCAACTCGTGGCGAAGTCGGTGAACGACCCAAGGGATCATTCACACCATGCCAAGGAGGCCGACCATGAAGGAGCGTACGACGGCGAAGCGGGCTGGTACGTCCCGCCGAAGCTTCCTAAAGACTGTGGGGGTACTTGGGGGTGCGGCCGCGCTGGAGGGGGTCCGGCCCTGGGTAGGCCCGGCGATTGTCCATGCCCAGGAGCCGATCCGGATCGGCCAGATTGTCCCCCAGACAGGATTCCTTGCCACCATGGGGATGTACGGGTCCACGGGTGCCAAGATCGCTGCGGAGGAGATCAACGAGAAGGGCGGGGTGCTCGGCCGCAAGATCCAGATGATCGTCGAGGACGAGGCGAACCCGGGCGTGGCTGCCCAGAAGGCACGCAAGCTCATCGAGAAGGACAAGGTCGTTGCAATCACCGGCATCGTGAGCAGCGCGTCCGCGCTGGCCGTGGGCGATGAGGCGCAGCGGGCGAAGACGCTATTCGTCAACACGGGGGCGAACTCGGACGAGATCCGCGGCGCCCGCTGCCACCGCTACGTCTTCAGCGTGGAGGGTAGCAACACCCAGTACGTCAGCGCCATCGCCACCTGGCTCTTGCAGCAGCCCAACCTGAAGCGCTGGTACTTCCTCACCTCCGACTATGCCTTCGGCCACGACCTGTTGAAGGTTTCCCAGAAGCTCCTGCAAAAGGCCGGGCGGGAGCAGGCGGGGAGCGAGCTGGTCCCGACCGGCTCCGCCGATTTCAGTTCCTACCTCCTGAAGCTGAAGGCGGCCAAGCCGGACCTCGTCTTCCAGAACCTCGCCGGCACCGACCAGACCAACTTCCTGAAGCAGTTCAAGGAATTCGGCCTGGAGATGCAGGTCGCCGGCGGCCTGGTGGACACCGCGCTGGTGTGGCCGGTGGGCGCGGAGGCCCTGGCGGGCCACTTCCCGCTGCTCTGGTGGCACGAGCTGAAGATTCCCGGGGCCGCCGATTTCGTGGCCAAGTTCAAGCAGCTCGCCAACGATCCGCCAGAGAACCAGGGGTGGGCGGACTACACCGCCATCAAGGTGCTGGCCGAGGTCATCAAGAAGGTGAACAGCACCGACAGCAAGGCCCTGATCAAGGGGCTGGAGGGGCACCGCTTCGAGTCGCTGAAGGGGCGGGAGCTGTGGTTCCGTGACTGGGACCACCAGCTCATGATGCCCATGTACGCGGTGCGGACCAAGAAGAAGGGCGAACTGAAGGACAAGTGGGACATCTTCGAGGTGATCAGCGAGGTGCCGACGGCGAGCCAACCACTGGATTCGATCGCGATCTCGCGCGCGGAGAGTCTCTGCAAGATGGAGCCGGCCGACTGAGCTGATACTGGGGGCCGGGGGAGGTGAAGCCCCCGGCCCCTGCCTGTGTGCGTCTGTGAGACGTGAGGAGCCGCATCCATGACCTGGCTGGCGTTGGCGGAGTACCTGGTCAATGGCTTCGTGATGGGCACGCTCTACGTGCTCATGGCCATCGGATTGTCCCTCATCTTCGGGATGATCGGCGTCATCAACTTCTGCCACGGGATCCTCTTCACCCTCGGGGCCTACGCCACGGTGGCCCTCAAGAACTCCCTCGGGTTCGGGCCCTCCCTGGTGGTCTCGCCCGTGCTGGTCGGGATCCTGGGGATGCTGGTCGAGGCGGTCTTCCTGCGGAGGCTCTACCGGGCCGATCCGTCGGCGGGGCTCCTGCTGACGTTCGGCCTGGCGATGGTGGCGGAGCAGCTCGTCCGGATCATCTGGGGGACGAGCGGGCTGCCGTACAACATCCCGCAGGGCCTCAGCGGGGCCCTGCCTTTCGGGGCCTTCCTCTATCCGAAGTACCGGTACTTCATCCTGGCCTGCGCCGTGGCCATCATCGCGGGTCTCTGGTGGTTCCTGGAGAAGACCCCGTACGGCATGATCATCCGGGCGGGGAGCCGGGACGGGGAGATGGTACGACTCCTGGGGATCAACCTCCGGCCGATCTTCACGTTCGTCTTCGGGCTGGGGTCGGCCCTGGCCGCCATCGCCGGGGTCCTGATGGCACCCGTGGCGGGGGTGCAGCCGGCCATGGGGACGGACGTGGGCACGGCGGCCTTCGTGGTGGTGACCATCGGGGGGCTGGGCAGCTTCTGGGGCGCGGTGATCGCCGGGATCCTGGTGGGGGAGGTGGTGAGCCTGAGTATCCTCATCTGGCCGCCCATCGCTCAGGCATCCATGTACATTCTGATGGCGGTGGTTCTCCTGACCCGTCCCCGCGGTCTCCTGGGTGAGCGATGGGAGAAGTTCGAATGAGCGCACCGGCCAGGTCCACCAGTTCCGCAGGCCTGCTGCGGCACCCCATGGTCCCGCTGTTCGCGTTCTTTCTCGTGCTGCCCTTCGTCGTGGTGAGGCTGGGGACGACGTACTCCATCGCCACGGAGATTCTGATCTTCTCCCTGCTGGCCCTGGCGTTCAACATCTTGCTGGGTTACGGCGGGCTCCTCTCCTTCGGGCACGGGGCCTTCTTCGGGATCGGGGCCTACGGCGCGGCCCTGACCTACACGCACCTCACGAAGGGGATGGCCGTGCCCATGCTGGTCGGCACCCTCGCGGCCATCGGCATGGGCGCGGTGATCGGCTTCCTCCTGATGCGCAAGCGCGGCGTCTACTTCGCACTCCTCACGCTGGCTTTCACCCAGATGTTCTTCTACATCGTCTATCGCGCCACGGCGGTGACAGGCGGCGAGAACGGCATCGGCGGCATCGAGCGCTCGGTCCTGCCGGGCCTCGACCTCAAGGGGCAGCTGGCCTATTACTACCTGGTGGCCGTGATCGTCGGCGTGGCCATCGTGCTGATCTGGCGGCTGGTGCACTCGCCCTTCGGCCGGGTGCTCCTGGCCACCCGCGAGAATGAGCGCCGCGCCAACTGCGTCGGCTATGACCCGAAGCGGTACAAGATGATCGCCTTCACGATCTCCTGCGGCTTCGCGGGGCTGGCCGGGACGCTGCACGCCTTCCTGCTGAACTTCGTCTACCCGGAGACGCTCCACGTGAACTTCTCGGGGGAGATCGTGGCCATGACGCTGGTCGGGGGAATGCGGAACTTCTTCGGCCCGGTCGTCGGTGCCGTGTTCTTCATCTTCGCCCGGGACACGTTGAGCACCTACACGCAGAACTGGATGGTGTTCTTCGGCATCGTCTTCATGGCCTTCATCCTGTTCTCGCCCAACGGGATCGTGGGGGCGACGCTCGCGCTCCGGGAGCGGCTGCGCCCCCGCAAGGGCGCGGAGGAGCCGACCCAGGCGGCGCCCGCCGCCGTTCCGGACGAGTCGGGAGCGGCCAATGCTGAGGCCGGTGGGCCTGCCGCTGGCCGGACCATGGGCGAGCCGATTCTGACGACGCGAGGCCTGGTGAAGCGGTTCGGGGCCCTGGCGGCGGTGGACGGCGTGGATTTCACCGTCCGCAAGGGCGAGCTCCATTCGATCATCGGCCCGAACGGGGCCGGGAAGACGACCTTCTTCAACGCCCTCTTCGGGATCCTGGAGAGCGATGGCGGAGAGGTGCTGTTCAAGGGGGAGCGGATCACGGGCTTCCGCCCCGACCAGATCGTCGCCCGCGGGGTCTCCCGCTCCTTCCAGATCATCAGCATCTTCCAGGAGCTCGACGTCCTGGAGAACGTGCGCATCGCCGTGCAGGCCAGGAGCCCGCACCGGTTCGACATGCTGTCGCGGGCCGAGGCCCTCACCGAGCTGCGCGAGGAAGCTCGGAAGACCATCGGCCTGGTCGGGCTGGCCGGCAAGGAGGCCATGCCGGCGAGCAGCCTCTCCCACGGCGACCAGCGCCTGCTGGAGATCGGCATCGCCCTGGCCACGGCCCCCGAGGTCCTGCTCTTGGACGAGCCGCTGGCGGGCCTCTCGCCCCGCGAGCGGCTGCGGGTGGCGGACCTCATCCGCCGCCTGGCGGACCACGTGACCATCGTCCTGATCGAGCACGACATCGACCAAGTCCTGGCCCTCTCGGACCGCATCACGGTCCTGCACCAGGGGAAGGTGATCGCCGAGGGGACCCCCGCCGAGATCCAGCAGGATCGTCAGGTCCAGGAGGCCTACCTGGGCGGGCTCCGGGTGCGCGAGGTGGAGCACCGGGCCGCCGCCGCCGCGGCGCCCCTCCTCACGGTGGAGCGGATCAATACCTTCTACGGTAAGAGCCACATCCTGCACGACGTCTCGCTGGAGGTGCGCGAAGGAGAGGTGGTGTGCCTGCTGGGCCGGAACGGCGCCGGGAAGACCACGACCCTGAGTAGCATCATGGGCATCGCGCCCCCCAAGAGCGGCGTCATCCGATTCGGCGGCACCGAGATTGCGAGTGCCTCGCCGGAGGCGATCTCGCGCCTGGGGATCGGCCTGGTGCCGCAAGGCCGCCGCATCTTCCCGAACCTGACGGTGGCGGAGAATCTGCTCATCGCCCGCCGCAACGGGAAGGGGCGATGGGACGCGGACTCGGTGTTCGCGCTCTTCCCCAAGCTCGAGCAACTCAAGGGCCGGCGGGGCGAGCACCTGAGCGGGGGCGAGCTGCAGATGCTGGCCATCGCCCGCGCCCTGATGGGCAACCCGCGCCTGCTCCTCCTGGACGAGCCGTTCGAGGGGCTGGCCCCCGCCATCGTCGAGGTGGTGTGGCGGGCCCTGTCCGAGATTCGGGGAACGATGACCGTGCTGCTCGTGGAGCAGAACGCCGACCTCGCCCTGGCCATCGGCGATCGGGCCTACGTGATCAACAACGGGGCCATCGAGCACACGGGGTCGAGCCAGGACTTGCTCCACGACTACGAGCTCCGCAGGAAGCTTCTGGGCGTCTGACCCACCACGGCCCTCTGGGGCGCGAGGCGAGACCCAACGACGCTCAGGCCCCCCTGCTCCCGTGCCCCCCTGCTCCTCTGCAGTCCTAGAGGCGGCGGCCTGCGGCCTGTGCGAACGGGACGATCTCCTTCATCAGCTGGCGGAACGCGTCGGGCTTGAGCGACTGGATGCCGTCGCTCACGGCGATCTCCGGGCGCATGTGGACCTCGATCATCAGGCCGTCGGCACCACAGGCGATGCTGGCCTTGGCCATGGGGGCGACGTATTCCCAGTGGCCGGTCCCGTGGCTGGGGTCCACGATGACCGGCAGGTGGGTCAGCTTCTTGAGAACGGGCACGGCGTTGAGGTCGAGGGTGAAGCGCGTCGCCGTCTCGAAGGTCCGGATGCCCCGCTCGCAGAGGACCACGTTGTAATTCCCCTCCGACAGGATGTACTCGGCGGCCATGAGGAACTCCTGGACGGTGGAGGCCATGCCGCGCTTCAGGAGCACCGGCTTCCCCACCTCGCCCACCCGCTTCAGGAGGGCGAAGTTCTGCATGTTCCGCGCCCCGATCTGGAGCATGTCCGCGTACTCTGCGATCATATCCACGTCCTCGGGCTTGAGCACCTCGGTGACGACGGCCAGGCCGGTGGCCTCGCGCGCCGCGGCGAGCAGCTTGAGCCCTTCCTTCCCCATGCCCTGGAAGGCGTAGGGTGAGGTGCGGGGCTTGAAGGCGCCCCCCCGGAGAATCTGGGCACCGGCCTCTTTGGCGAGCAGGGCGAGCTGCATGACCATCTCCTCGCTCTCCACGCTGCACGGCCCCGCGATGACCACCAGGCGATCGCCCCCGAACTCCGCGTTCCCCACCTTCACCATGCTCGGACTGGGATTGAACTCCCGGCTGGCCAGCTTGAAGGGCTGGAGGATGGGGACGACGCTCTCCACCCCCGGCATGACCTCCAGCGATTGCAGCCGGGCCTTGCCCCGCTCGTCCCCGACGGCCCCGATGACCGTGCGCTGCTTGCCCCAGATGACGTGCGCCTGGTAGCCGAGTTCCTCGATGGTCCGGATCACGTCGTGCACCTCCTCTTTGGGTGCGGTTCCCTTCATGACGATGATCATGGTGCCCTCGCTTTCCTCGGCCGCGAGGTCGCGGCGCGCCCGGGCCCGAAAAACAGAAGGGCCACGGGGCATCGCCTGCCCCGTGGCCCTTGGTGTTGGATGCGATCTGGTCTAGCTCATCCCCCGCCTCGAGCCGTCAGGGCAGACGCCCGCATCGCTAAACCAAAAGTAATAGCGGCTCGAAGTCAGGATGAACACGTAACACTCCTTCGCGTTCGCGTGGAAGGATAGGTATCATCATGCGGTCGGCCCGTCAACACATTTCTGTCGGCCGTGGAGCGTGCAGCGATGGGGATAGTGGTCGCTCCACGCTCCACGGTCGACGCTCTACGCTTTGCTCCCTCCGGAGCGTCCGGCGGGGCAGACGCGCAAGCAGCGCCCCATGCAATCCGAGGTGGCCTGGCTCTCCCGGCAGGCGGCCCAGTCGGTGCGGGCCGCCGGGTCCAGCCAGACGCGGTCCGCCCCGGCGTCGGGCAGTGCCCGGAGGGCCTCGGCCGGGCACTCCTCGATGCACTTCTGGCAGTCGAGCCCGTCGCAGGTCTTTCTCGCCAGCAGCGGGGAGGGGGTGAGCGGGGCCGTGGTGATGACCGAGTTGAAGCGGATCCGCGGGCCGTACTGGGCGGTGACGACGACGTTGTTCAGGCCGAACTCGCCGAGCCCCGCCCGCACCGCGGCGTGGCGTTGCGAGAACAGGCCCGGGAAGTCCATCAGGTGCTCGGGCAGGCCCGTGTTGGTCGTGGGGAAGAAGAACGAGGGGTACCCCAGTTCTTCCAGGTGCGTGGCCAGCCGGAGGGCGATGGTGCTCAGGCGGTCGTTGATGATGTCGTAGCCGGACTTCTTGTAGAGCATGAGCCGCAGGGCCTCGACGCGAATGTCGGGCGGGTAGAAGGCGGACTCCGGGAGCACGTTCGGCCAGTCCATGACCCGCTCCAGGATGCGCATGCCGAAGCTGAACACGCTCTGCGCGCCCGGCAAGAGCTCCTGCGGGTGATGCCCCTGGGGGGCGCCATCGAACCGCCCCACCGGGGCCACGCCCGTCAGACTCGCCCCCATCCCCTTCGCCATGTCGACCAGTTCCTGTGTGAGATCCATGGGTCTCCTCCCTGCGAATCCTGATGGCCGTTGAACTGAACTATTTCACCGCTCCGGAGGCCGCCGTCCCTGCACGGGGTAGCTCGCGTCGGGTCATCCGCCGGAGCGTGAAGTGCATGGGCCAGCCTCCGGCCCCCTCCGCTTCGCGCCCTTTGTCCCCCAGAGGCTCAGGGTTTGCCGGGGGCAGGGACCGGGAAGTTGAACAGGAAGCCCGGGGTGCTGCCGCCGCCGCCGGCCGAGAACTGGGGGAGCTTCCCGTCCCACCTCTCCAGGTAGCGCTGCTGGATCAGTGTCGGCGTCAACGAGGCCGCGACCTTCAGGTTGTAGTTCGCCTCCGCCTCGCCACGGATCTTGGTCGCCTCCGCCTCGCCCTTTGCCTTCTCCCGCGCGGCGTCGCCCTGTCCTTTCGCCTGCGCGGCCGCGATCTCCGCCTGGCGCTGAGCCTGGATCAATTCGTAGCGTTTCTGCTCCGCCTTCTGCTCCTCGATCTGCTTCGCTTCGATGGCCTTCTCGTAGGCCTTGTCGAAGCTGATGTTGGCGAGGGCGGCCTCCTTCACCTCGATCCCGTACTTGACCAGCCAGGTGGTCAGCTCGCGTTGGATGTCGGCCTTGATCAGCGGCCGCTTCTGAAGGATCTCCGTCGCGACGTGGAGGGCGGTGTTGGCCTTCAGGACCTCCTGGGCCGCCGGATCGATGATGACACCGGTGAAGTTCAGGCCGATGCGCTGATAGACCTCCGCCGCCTTGTCGGGCAGGAGGCGGTAGTTCAGGACCATCTCGACGTGGACCGCCTGCATGTCCTTGCTGGCGGCATCATACCTGGCCTGGTGCCGCAGCACTCGGGTGTTCATCTCCACCACGTCGTACAGCGGATTGACCAGGTTGATCCCCTCGTTTAGGACCAACGGCTGCACCTTCCCGAAGAGCAGGGCCACGCCCACCTGTCCGGCGCTGATCATCCGGATGCCGGACGAGAGGATCATCAGCGCGCCCAGCGGGACCAGGGCCATGGCCAGGAGCCGCAGGCCCTTGAATCCCATCGCGATGGCCATCTCCCGGGTTTGCTGGGCGAGCAGGCGCGTCAGCAGCGTGACGCCGAACAGTCCGACCACCACCAAGATGGTTCCGAAGATGAGCCGCATGATCGTGTCCTCCGTGTGTGCCGGTTCGCGGGTCCCGCGATCCGGAATCGGTTAGACGATCAACTCCGAGCTGATGGCGAACCGGATCCCCGCCGCGCGCATCTCTTCCATCGCCCTGGCGCAATCCCCCGCCGTGAGCTCGACGCCGCGCACGGCGTCCTCCACGACGATCACGTCCAGGCCGGCCTTGCGCGCGTCCAGGGCCGTGGCCTTCACGCAGTAGTCGGTGGCCAGGCCGGCCACGAAGACCCGCCGGATCCCCCTGGCCGCGAGCGCGGCGGACAGATCCGTCCCCTGAAAGCCCGAGTAAGCCTCGGCCTCCCGCGTCGTCGCCTTGGAGACGACGTGTCGAATCTTCTCCGCGTCGAGCGCCGGGTGGAAGGCGGCGCCGTTCGTCCCCGCCACGCAGTGGACCGGCCAGATGCCGCCCTGGCTGACGAACGAAGGGTGGTCGGCGGGATGCCAGTCGCGCGTGGCCACCGTGAACCAGTCGGCCAGGGCGAGCAGCCGGCTGATGGTCGGCACGACCTGGTCGCCCTGCGGCACGGCCAGCGCCCCACCGGGGCAGAAGTCGCGCTGCACGTCCACGACGATCAGAGCATCCGTGCGCGCATTCACCGTGACGGTCATGGCGCATCCTCCCGAATGACCAATGACCAATGACGAGCGACCAATTCACGTATCGGATTGGTCATTGGGCATTGGCGGCCACTGGTGCCGTTACGCCACGCGCTCGCGCATCTGCAGCACGGCCTGTCCGGGATCCGGGGCGCCGAAGATCGCCGATCCCGCCACCAGGATGGTGGCGCCCGCCTCCGCGACCTCGCGGCAGTTGTCGAGCTTGATGCCGCCGTCCACCTCCAGCTCCGGCCGCGCCGACATCCGGGCGAGCCGGCGGTGGAGCTCTTCGATCTTCTTCAGGACGAAGAGGATGAAGGACTGCCCACCGAACCCGGGGTTGACGGACATGAGGAGGACGAGACCTACATCCTCCAGCACGTGCTCCACGGCGTTGAGCGGGGTGGAGGGATTCAGGGCCACGCCGGGGATGGCGCCCGCCTCCCGGATCTGTTGGATGGTGCGGTGCAGGTGGGGGCAGGCCTCGACGTGGACCGTGAGGTACGTCGCCCCCGCCTGGGCGAAGGCCCCGATGTAGCGCTCGGGGTACTGGATCATCAGGTGGACGTCCAGGGGGAGGTGCGTGCGCCGGTGGATGGCCTCGACGACGACCGGTCCGATGGTCAGGTTCGGCACGAAGTGGCCGTCCATCACGTCCACGTGCAGGAGGTCCGCGGCCGCCTCCACCTTGGCGACCTCCTCGCCTAGGGCGGCGAAGTTTGCCGACAACACCGATGGCGCGATCTTGACCATGCCTCCTCCTTCAGCGGTCCCGCCGCCGCCGGGCCCAGGATGGGTCGCCCTCAGGCCGCCTCATTCGCCCACGGTGATCTGGACCGGCGTGCCGATCCTCACCTGGACCCCCGGCGCGGGATCCTGGGCGATCACGTGCCCCTCCCGGCTGGCGGCCTGGGCAAAGCCGATCCGCGTCTCGACCTGCAGCTCCTTCAGGAGGTTGAGCGCCACGACCATCTCTCGACCGCGCAGGTCGGGCATGGTCACCAGCTCCTCCAGCGGGCCGAGGCTGACGAGCAGGTGCACGATCGCCCCGCGCACGGCCGGGGCGCCGGCCGGCGGGTCCTGCGCCATGACCGTTTCCCGCGCGTGGGCATCCGAGTGAAT
>JBGPQZ010000023.1:0-18938 GCA_041489335.1 Methylomirabilia bacterium | reverse complement strand
GGTAGATCCGCTCCGCCCCGGCCGCCTTGGGCGCGGCCTTGATCTCGCGGATCATCGCGTCCATGGAGCGCGACCCGCCACCTCCTCCGTTACGGTCTTGAAGGAATCGACGGACTGGCTCGCGGCCTAGACCGGTCGGACTGGCAGGTCGAAGCTGTGGATGAACACGCTGACGAATTCGTTTGCCGGCTTCTCGTAGACTTCCCGAGGAGGACCGATCTGTTGGATCGCACCGCGATTCACCACGGCCAGCCTGTCGCCCAGCGCCATGGCCTCGGGCAGATTGTGCGTCACATAAAGCGTCGCCGCCTTGATCTCACGGTGTATTCTTCTGATTTCGTCTCGAACCCGCAACCTGCCCAGGGGATCCAGGTTGCTCAACGGCTCATCCAGGACGAAGATCTTCGGCTCTATTGCGAGGGCCCTCCCCACGGCAACCTTCTGCTTCTGCCCTGCGGAGAGCTGGTCGGGCTTTCGAGGATAGAGTTCTTTCTCGACGCCTACCCTACGCGCTACGTTCGACATCACCTTTACAATGTCTTCCTTCAGGAACTTGCGAACCTTCAACGGAAAGTTGAGGTTTGCGAAGCGACGCTCATCGTAGACCTTCATGTGGGGGTAGAGGGCGTAGTCCTGGAAGACCATCCTCACGCCTCTCTGCGAGGGCCGAAGATCGTTCACCTTTACCCCGTCAATAATCACATCACCCGAGTCAGGCTCCACGAGGCCGGCTATCACCCGAAGGAGTGTCGTCTTCCCACTTCCGTTCGGACCGATGAGGACAAAGAACTCGCCGTCCTCAACCGTAAAGCTCACATCGTTCAGGGCGATGATTTCGCCGAACCTCTTCGTCACATTTCTCAATTCGAGCGTAGCCATTTCGATCGATCGTTGAGGATCGAGTGCCTGCTGGGACGTAGTCAGGAAAGTTGCAGTCTACGTCGCCTTGGTTTTCAGCAGCGGCAACTTCTGGCCACTGAAACAAGAACGCCGATCATCAAAGGAGAATCGGCGTAGCGGGCATGGCCTCCTCGTTGACGCCGGAGAGTGAAGCCCGCCTGCTCCAACTTGCGAACGATGTCCCGGGCGCGAATCGGTCTAAGCGGCATGGGCGGGAGCGTACACCCGGAGGTAGAACCCTTCCGGCTCGTCTCGCTCGGCAGGGATAGGTTTCCCCTCCTCCCGCAGACATTCCAGGTGAAACGTCACCATCTCCCGCAGTCGGTCCAGCGCCTCCGGCACATCCGCTCCGTAATCGGCAACCTGGAGAGACGGAATCTCGGCCACGACGCTGCCGGTCTCCGGATCCTTGCTGATCACCACACGGTATTGCAGGGCCGGCGGAGTGTTCATAGTTCTTCCTTTCGGGAAACCGATTTCCAACAAACAGTCTACCAGCACCGCCACGGGACGGCAATCATGATCCGTGCGCCGCAGCACGGCCACCTGCTGGGGGGCAGGGGGAACGAATTCCGAATGCGCGGAATGCGGGAATGCGGAATGCTAGAGGCGGGAGGCGAGACGACGGATGCGGCATGCGGATCGGTCTCGATCCCGAACGCGATCAGCGCAAGTGCCATTTCACACGGCGGCGAACTCGGGCCGATACTTCACGAGGCCCGTCCGCCCGGCCAGCGCCCCGGGCGTGAGCTCCACCACCATGAAGACCTCGTCCGGCACCGGGTACTCGCAGGAGAGACCCTTCGTCGCCGCCGGGACGAATCCGAAGCGGGGATAGTAGGTGGGATGACCGAGGACCACGACCACGGTGTGGGCCTGGCGGGCACATCTCGCGAGTCCCTCGCGCATCAGCCGCGACCCGATGCCCCGCCGCTGAAACTCGGGGAGCACCGCCATCGGGGCCAGCCCAAGAGCCAGAAACGCTCCCGCGGGCGACTCGATGGTCACCGGGCTGAAGAGGATGTGACCCACCACCTCGCCCTCGTGGGTGGCGACCAGCGAGATGCAGGACGGGGCGGCCGCGCGGAGCGCATCCACCAGGTCCGCCTCGTTCGGCTGGCCAAAGGCCAGCTCGTTCACGCGACGAACGGCCGCGCGATCCTCCGCCATCTCGGAGCGGACTACCACACCTTCACACTGTCGCATAGGGGCAGATCCACCTTTCGGGCTGCTATTTCCTCGGAAAGCCCACCGACTGGGCAAGGACGATCTTCTGGTCGGCCCGGAGCTTCAAGGCCTTGGCCAGGGCCGGCCGATCGATCATGGCTCGCACCCCGGTCACCAATCCCTCCGAGGCGCAGAACAGGTACACGTTCTGGCTGATGAAGCCGGTGTCGGCCGGCGCGTAGAAATCTTTCTCCTCCTGCGACGCCCTCCCCATCCGCGCGTAGTCCGCCACGTACACCAGCGTCACCGGCGCGTCCTTGGCGAACGCCTGGCGTCCCGTCAGGGCCCGAAGGTCCCCCGCCACCACCGGCGCCAGCGCATGCGTCTTCGCCTCGTACAGGTACGTGCCGCCCGCCGTCACGACGTAGAGGTCAACCTCTTGCCAGTTCACCGCGGAGGGGGCGGTGCGGCGCCCGGAATCCGGCCGGTTGATGCCGAAGGCCGCCCACAGCAGGTTGGAGAGGGTCTGCGCAGGGAGTGGCTCCCCGCTGAACTCTCGCGAGGTCTTCCGCTCCTTCAGCGCCTGCATCAGCGGCTTCCCGCCGTCCAGTTGCGGCGGGGCGAGCTGGACGGGCTTCTGGTCTTGCGGGAAAGCGACCGAGGCGACGACGAGCAGGATCGAGAGTGCCGCACAGGCGACGGCGATGAGTGAACGGCGCATCCCTTACCCCCCCTACCCCGGATTATCCGCGAACACGTTCGCGGATAATCCGGGGTAATGGGTCGTTTGACCCGGAGAATTCACACTCACCTTCCTGAATTATCCGGGCTACTCATGAGTCCCGCCAGCCGAATCGAACCGGTCAGGCTCGGCCGGAACTCACGGCCCGAGCAGGACCATGACCCAGGTCAGAGCGGCGGTCGCGATGGCACAGAAGACGGCGGCCGAGCCGAGGTCCTTGGCCCGCCCCGCCAGTTCGTGCGACTCTCGCCCCATCCGGTCCGCGAGGGCCTCGAGGGCGGAGTTGAGCAGCTCCACCACCAGGACCAGGGCCCAGCTGCCGATCAGCAGGGCGCGCTGGCCGCCCGTCTTCCCCAGCCACAGCCCGGCGGGGACCACAACCACGAGCGCCAGCAGCTCGAGGCGGAAGGCCTGTTCGTGGCGACACGCGGCCCGCAGCCCCTGCAGCGAGTACCGCGTGGCATTCCAGAGGCGGCCCGGGAGACCCAGGAGATCCTTCAGCGGCTGCATCAGGTCCGTCCCCATCGGTGCGCGAGGCTCTCCCCCTTCCTCTGGCACGCTACGCAGGGCGCCCCCGGCTGTCAAGCGGAATCCTGCCCGACGCGCCCCCTGGGTCGCGTGCGGACTTGGCGCTCCCGGACGGAGCGCATCGCCCCTTCGGGTATCCTCGTCCATCGCAAGAGCCAAGCGGCATGGAAACCATCTATTTCCGACTGATCGCCAACGCCGGGCCGACCAAGACCTCGACCGTGACCTTCCTCATCCCGCTCTTCGGCATTCTGTGGGCCGCCCTGTTCCTGAAGGAGCCGCTGAACCTCGGCGTGTTCGCCGGCCTCGGCGTGATCCTCCTGAGCGTCTGGCTGGTCCTCGGGGCGCGGAAGTAGCTCCGCCCGGGACCTCAGACACATCACGGTTGACGCAAAATCGCATAGAGGACTATGCTTCCCGCACGACTTCTCAAGGAGCCCGAGATGACACCAATACTCCTGGACGGCGAACGACTGACGCTGGAGGACGTGGAACGGGTGGCGCGGCAGGGGGAGGCCGTGGCGCTGGATCCGGCCGCCCGCCCGAAGGTGGAGGCGGCGCGGGCCGTGATCGAGGCCGCCCTGGCGGCGGAGCGAAAGATCTACGGCGTGACCACCGGCTTCGGACCCCTGAGCGACGTCTTCATCGGCGCCGCCGACCGCGACGCCCTGCAGCGGAACCTGGTCCGCAGCCACGCCATCGGCATCGGCGACCCCATCGGCGAGGCCGAGACGCGGGCCACCATCCTGCTGCGCGCGAACGTCCTGGCCAAGGGCTACTCCGGCGTGCGCCCCGAGGTCATCGGCCTCTTGTGCGAGCTCCTCAATCGTCAGGTGCACCCGATCATCCCGGAGCGGGGCTCCGTCGGGGCCAGCGGCGACCTGGCCCCGCTCGCCCACCTGGCCCTGGTCCTGATCGGCGAGGGTGAGGCCCGCTATCGGGGAGAGCGCCTGCCCGGCGGTGAGGCGCTGCGACGCGCCGGTCTCGCGCCGATCACGCTGAAGGCCAAGGAGGGACTCGCCCTCATCAACGGCACGTGCGGATTGACCGCGATCGGGGCCCTCGCACTCAACCGGGCCGAGCGACTGATCAAACTGGCGGACGTGGCCGGCGCCCTGTCGCTGGAGGCGCTCCGCGGCTCGGTCGTTCCCTTTGACGAGCGCCTGCAGGCCGTCCGGCCGCACCCCGGACAGATCGCCACCGCCTGGAATCTCCGGAACCTGCTCCGCGACTCCGAAGTCAACGAATCCCACAAGGACTGCGGCAAGATCCAGGACAGCTACACCCTCCGCTGCATTCCCCAGGTCCACGGCGGCGTGCGGGACGCCCTGGCATTCGCCCACGAGACCGTCGCCCGGGAGCTGAACGCGGCCACGGACAATCCGCTGGTCTTCCCGGAATCCGGAGACACCCTCTCCGGCGGCAACTTCCACGGACACCCGGTCGGATTGGCGCTCGACTTCCTCGCCCTGGCGCTCGGCGGCCTCTGCGGCTTCGTCGAGCGGCGCATCGAGCGCCTCGTGAACCCGCAGCTCAGCGAGCTTCCGGCGTTCCTGATCAAGGACAGCGGGCTCCACTCCGGGCTGATGGTGGCGCAGATCGCCGCCGCATCGCTCGTGGCGGAGGCCAGGGTCCTGGCGTCGCCCGCGACGGTGCATTCCATTCCGACCTCCGGCAACAAGGAAGACTTCGTCAGCATGGGCTGGCTGGCAGCCGTCAAGGCGGCGCAGATCGGAGACCTCCTGGCCGCGATCCTGGCCCTGGAGTTTCTCTGCGCGGCGCAGGGGCTGGATTTCCTGCGCCCGCTCCGCCCGGGGCGGGGCGTCCTGCCTGTCTACGAGATGATCCGTCGCCACGTCACCCACCTGGAGGTCGACCGGTCTCTGCGGGCGGACCTGGATCGGATTCTTCTGCTTCTGGACGACGGGAGCCTGCTCGCCGCAGCCGAGGCGGCGATCGGTCCCCTGGCCTGATCCCGGATCCCCGGAACATCTTCAAGAACAACCGAAGCGCTTTGCGTCCTTGACGAACCGGCACGTTCCGTGGCCTAATTGGGCGCTCGAATTCCACGGCCCGGGCGTGTTCTGGGCGCACCCGGCGCACATCATCGTGGCCAGCACGGCACAGAAGGAGGAGTACCCATGGGCCAGAAGGTGCGGACGGTACTCGGAACGCTGATCGCGCTCGCCGCCATCGCGGCATTCCTGGCGGCGCCTGTCGCCGCGCAGGAGACCATCAAGATCGGCTTCTTCGCCCCCATCACCGGGCCCGTGGCCGCCGACGGCGCCAGCGCCAAGCAATCGGTCGAGCTGGCGCTGAAGGAGGTGAACGCGGCCGGTGGGATCATGGGGAAGAAGGTGGAGCTGATCGTCTACGACGATCGCCTCAATCCCCAGGAGGCGGTGGCCATCGCCAACAAGCTGATCGAGAAGGACCAGGTGGTCGGCGTGGTGAGCGGCTCCTACAGCGGGCCGACCCGCGTGACCGCCCCCATCTATGCCAAGGCGGGCGTCCCGATGGTCGCCGGGTATGCGGTCCATCCGGACGTGACCAAGGCCGGCAACTCCAACTTTCGGAACGGGTTCCTCGGCGAGGTGGAGGGCGGGGCGGCCGGCGAGTACGCCGTCAAGGTGTTGAAGAGCAAGAAGCCCGCCATCCTCAGCATGGATAACGACTTCGGGCGAGAGATCTCGGCGGGCTTCGCCAAGCGGGCCGAGAAGCTGGGCGCCAAGCCTATCCTCCAGCAGATGTACAAGTACCCCGGCGAGAAGGACTTCCGCCCGTTTCTCACGCGGATCAAGGAGGCCAAGCCGGACCTCATCTTTGCCGCGGGCTACTATGACGTGGCGGCCCTGATGACCCTCCAGGCCAAGGAGTTGGGTCTCAAGACCCAGATCCTTGCCGAAGAGGGCTTCGATTCGCCGAAATTCATCGAGCTGGCGAAGGGGACCGCCGAAGGGGTGATCATCGCCACCAACCTGGACCGCGACGACCCGCGGCCCGTGGTTCAGAACTACCTGAAGAACTACAAGCAGGCTTACAATATCGACCCCGACATGGTGGGGGCGTCGAGCTTCGACGCCTTCATGATCCTGGCGAACGCCATCGGGCGCGCCGGCACCACCAACCGCCAGGACGTGATCAGGGCCCTGCTCGACACGAAGGATTACAACGGCCTCACCGGCAAGATCGGCAAGTTCGTCAAGGGCGAGGTGGTGAAGCCCGTGCAGTTCCAGATCGTCAAGAACGGGAAGTTCCGCCGCCACGGCGTGGTGAACAATCCGGAGGTCATCACCCCGCCGGCGAACTGACCGAGAGCGACAGGGATATCCGACAGGGCGGGGAGACCGCACGCACTGGTCCCCCGCCCTCGCCTGTCCACCGACGCCAGCCCCGGCTCGGCTTCCCGTTCTCTGACCTCTGATCTCTGTCGTTCTCTGTTCTCTGACCTCTGACCTCTGACCTCTGATCTCTGGTCTTCTGACTATGATCTGGCAGCAGATCGCCAACGGCATCGCCACCGGGGCGGTGTACGCCCTCACCACGCTGGGCCTCACCATGGTCTACGGGGTCCTGCGCGTGCTGCACGTGGCCCACGCGGGGATCTACGCCCTGGGCGCCTACGTGGGGCTGGTCGCCTTTCATTATCTCGGGAGCTTCTGGCTGAGCCTCCTGGTGGCCATGGCGGTCTGCGGCGTCGCCGGGGTCATGGTGGAGCGGTTTCTCTACACGCCGCTCCTCCACCTGCCCCGCATCGTTCCCCTGATCGGCAGCATCGGCCTCTTCATCGCCATGGAGGAGGGATTCCGCATCGTGGCCGGCCCCTACGCCCTGGCCTACGACGCCGAGATCCGCTTCGTCAGCCTGGCGGTGGGGCCGCTCCGGCTGACCGCACCGCAGAGCCTGATCCTCACCGTGACCCTGGTGCTCCTCGGCCTGCTCTGGGCGCTCCTCTCCCACTCCACCATCGGCCTGACCATGCGGGCCGCCTCCATGGACGCGGAGACCACCTCGACCTTCGGCGTGAACACGCGCGCGGTGGTCACGCTGAACTTCCTGATCGGCTCGGCCCTGGCGGGGGCGGCGGGCGTGCTGATCGGGGTCTACGACAACCAGGTGTGGCCGACGATGGGGAGCGTCCCGGCCTACAAGTGCCTGGCCATCGTCGTCCTGGGCGGCCTGGGCAACATCCCGGGGAGCGTGCTGGCCTCGTTCCTGATCGGGCTGGCGGAAACCTTGCTCATCGGCGTCGTGGCCATCCCCTTCCCGCGCGACGCCTTGGCATTCGTGGCCATGATCCTCGTCCTCATGTTCCGTCCCCACGGCCTCCTGGGGAAAGGCTAGGCATGAATTCCCAATGACCAATTCCCAAATCCCAATCGGCCATCGGGCGTTGGTCATTGGTCATCGGACATTGGTCATTGCCTTATCGGTTCTCTCATGTTGAGCGGATACCTGGTAACGGTCCTGATCACGATCGGGATCTACATCATTCTGGCCCTCAGCCTGAACATGATCACGGGCTACGCGGGCCAGATCTCGCTCGGGCATGCCGCCTTCATGGGGATCGGCGCCTACACGTCGGCCCTCCTCTACACCAAGACCGGCCTCGGCTTCTGGCCCGCGTTCCTCCTCGCCGGCCTCACGGCGGGCCTGGTCGGCGCCATCCTGGCCATCCCGTGCCTGCGGGTGCGCGAGGACTTCCTGGCCATCACCACGATGGGCATCAACTTCGTGGTCGAGGCCGTCTTCCTCTACATCCCCTTCTTCGGTGCCGGCATGGGGATCGGCGGTATCAACCCCCCGAGCCTCTTCGGGGCGGAGATCAGCAAGCCGGGGTTTCTCGTCCTCGTCCTGGTCGTCATCGGCCTGGTCATCCTGGCGGACCGCTGGCTCGCCCGGTCCTGGATCGGCCTTGCCTGGGCCGCGATCCGGGAGGACGAGGAGGCCGCGGGTGCCATGGGGATCGACGTCGTGCGCTTCAAGGTCCTGGCCTTCACGCTGGGCAGCGCCGGGGCCGGGTTCGCGGGGAGCCTCTACGCACACTTCCTCACGTTCGTCATGCCCGTGAACTTCGGCTTCGCCCAGTCCATAGTCATCCTGTCCATGGTGGTGTTCGGGGGGATCGGGACGCTCCGCGGCCCGATCGTCGGCGCCATCGTCCTGGGCGCCCTCCCCGAGATCTCGCGGCCGGCGATGGAGTACCGGACGCTCCTCTACGGCGTCCTGCTCCTCCTCCTGATGCGGTACCAGCCGGGCGGGATCCTGGGCGAGAGCAGCCTGCTCCCACGAGCCGTTCGCCGCCTGTACCAGGCGGCGCAAGGGAAAATGAGGAATCAGGAATGACCAATTGAAAACCGGCCAGCTCTCTTCGGCATCGTCCGGTTTTGCATTGCTCCTTTTCTATTTTGAAGTTGCAGGATGGCGATGTCTCTGCTCGAAATTGAGAAGCTGACGAAGGAGTTCGATGGGGTCACGGCCCTGCAGGACGTGACCTTCGAGGTGGCCGAGGGAGAGATCCTCGGGGTCATCGGCCCCAACGGCGCGGGGAAGACCACGCTCTTCAACTGCATCTCCGGCATGCTCCTGCCGGGCCGCGGGACGATCCGGTTCCGGGGGGAGGCGATCCAGGGCAGGAAGCCCCACGAGATCGCGCATCGCGGGATCGCCCGCACCTTCCAGATCGTGCGTCCCTTCCCGACGCTCTCGCTCCTCGACAACGTCCTGGTGGCCTACGGGCACCGTCACTATCCGCGCCTGCACGCGGCGACGGCCCCCTTCTCCACGGCGGAGACTCGCCAGGCCGTGCAAGCCTTGCTGGAGCGGGTGGGGTTGTCCGGCGGGCATGACCGCCCGGCGGGCACCCTCCCGCTCGGCCTCAAGAAGCGGCTGGAGATCGCCCGTGCGCTGGCCCTCAACCCCGCCCTCCTGCTCTTGGACGAACCCTCGGGCGGCCTGCGGCACGAGGAGTCGCAGCAGTTGCTGGAACTCATCCGCCGCCTGAACCAGGAAGGGATCAGCATCATCCTGATCGAGCACAACATGCCCATCGTGATGGGCGTCTGCCACCGGCTGGTGGTTCTGGACCACGGGACGAAGATCGCCGAAGGGGATCCGGCGGCCATCCGGAAGAACCCGCAGGTGATCGAGGCGTACCTGGGCCGGCAATCGGTCAACGAGGCGACTGGGCAATGACTGCTCTCCTGGAAGTCCGCAATCTGGAAGTGACCTACGGCGAGTCCGCGGCGGTCCGCGGCGTGAGCTTCGAGGTCCGGCAGGGCGACCTGGTCACCATCATCGGGGCTAACGGCGCGGGCAAGAGCAGCACCCTGCGTGCCGTGATGGGCCTCCTGCGCCCGCGGGCCGGGCAGATCTTCTTCGAAGGCAAGGACATCACGGCGGAGCCCGCCCACCTGCGCGCCCGCCGCGGGATCAGCCTGGTGCCCGAGGGCCGGCGCATCCTCCCCGACCTCACCGTGGAAGAGAACCTGCGGCTCGGCGCCTATGCAGCGAAGGACAGCAAGACGGCCGTCGCGGGGCTGGAGCGGGCCTACGCGCTCTTCCCGAAACTCAAGGAGCGGGCAAGGCAGCGCGGCAAGACCCTGTCCGGCGGCGAGCAGCAGATGCTGGCCATCGCCCGATCGCTGGTGAGCCGGCCGCGCCTCCTCCTGCTCGACGAGGTCTCCCTCGGCCTGATGCCCATCCTGGTCCAGCAGACCTTCGAGACCATTCGCGAGCTGCACGCCGAGGGCGCCACGATCCTCCTGGTCGAGCAGAACGCCCGCATGGCGCTCTCCGTGGCCACGCGCGGCTACGTGCTGGAGACGGGAGCCATCACGCTCAGCGGCTCTGCCGCCGAGCTGGCCGCCGACCCGAAGGTCAAGAGCGCCTACCTCGGCGGCTAGCTCCAACCACGATCGAGTGCTCGAACGCTGGAACCTCATGGACACTCGCATCCGCGCCGTCATCACGGTCCTGATCGGCGCCAGCCTCCTGGGATCGCTGGGCGCCTGGGGCCGGGCCATCTTCCGGTACGAAGCCGATCCCATGCTCGTCGTCACTTGGCGAGCCCTGATCGGTGCGGCGGCCCTGGCAGCCGTCCTGGCGGCCGTGCGGCCCGCACTGCTCCGCATCAGCCCCCGTGACCTCCCCTTCTTCGCCCTCTACGGCTTCGTGGGAGTCACGCTGAACTTCTGGACCTACTTCTCGGCCGTGAAGTACACCACCCTGGCCGTCGCCATCACCCTGCTCTACACCTACCCCGTGTTCGTCGCCATCCTCTCCGCCGTTTTCCTCGGGGAGCGGATCACGCAGCGGAAGTGGGGCGCCATCGCCGTGACCCTCGCCGGGTCGGCCCTGGTGGCCCAGGTCTATGCGGCGGATTTCCTGCGACTGAATCTCACGGGCATCCTCTTCGGGTTCGGGACCGGACTCAGCATGGCGGCCTACAGCATCTTCGGCAAGCGAGCCATGTCCCGCTACCCGCCCTGGACCGTGGTCCTCTACGCCTTCGCGGCGGGCGGCCTGTTCCTCGCCCTCTGGAGCGGGCCGCGCCTCCTCGCGGCGACGCGCTATCCGGCCGTGGCCTGGGCGTGGATCCTGGCCCTCGCCCTGATCCCCAGCCTGGGCGGCTACGCCCTCTACACGCTCGGCCTCCGCGACCTGCCCGCGAGTCAGGCGAGCGTGATCGCCACCTGGGAGGTCGTCACCGCCGCTGGTCTGGGCTGGCTCCTCTTCGGCGAGCGCCTGGCGCTGCCCCAGCTTCTCGGTGCCGCCCTCGTCTGCCTGGGCATCGCCTGGATCCAGCGCGCCAAGGCCTGATTGCATCCCGGTGGAGTGTGGACGGCCCTGCGCACCGCAACGCCCCCCCATTCCAACTTGTCATTCTTGGCAACGGCCCCAATTACGTCTTCTCGGCAATGGGTCATCGCCGCGTCATCACACAGCCTTCAGTGCCCGACGCGATCGGTCCCCGGACCTGGCGCCGCCCTTGGCTCTGGGGTCGCTTGAGGTCTGCCCGGCGGCGGTCCCGGGCGCCCAGGTTCCCCCTTGACAGCCGCCGCCGGTGCGCCGGATACTCCACCCTGACTTTGGCAGGCGACCAGGGAGGCCTGCGGCTGGCGGCCAGAGGTCGGGCCGGGCCGGTCGGCGCAGCTCCGGGGGGCTCGCTTCCTGGCCGACGGTCCGACGGCGCGCGCCCCCGAAAAGCAAATTCACCAATTGGAGGGCGAGGCGGCCGCGAGGCAGTTGTTCTTCGACGGCCAGGCGGTGCCCTACGGCGGGCCGGTACGGGGAGGCGCCACGGTGATTTCTCGGGCTTCGGACGTGCAATTGGCGGATCCCGCAGGCACCGTTCCGACAGGCCTTCTGACCCTGACCGGGATGCCGGAGGATAGCCTCTTCTTGGGGCCCACTACCGCCACTATATCCTGCCTGGCGACGCGCTGGTCATGGCGGACAGCGTGCAGCCGCGTCCGGCTGGCTAGGTCCGGATGGTGCTGGCGCCGGACAAGGTGCAGGTCTACGGTCGGACGTAGGGGGATGGGAGATGCAGCCCAAGGCGATCATTCTGGACACGGACCCCGGCATCGGCTCGCCCGGCTCGGATGTCGATGACGCGCTGGCGATCGTGCTGGGCCTCCTTTATCCGGGGTGCGAGCTGATCGGCCTGACCATCGTGGCGGGCAACGTCCCGCTCGAGGAGGGGGTCCCGAACGCGCTGCGTCTGCTGGAGATCGCCGGGCGCCCGGAGGTGCCGGTCGTGCCGGGCGCGGAGCGACCGCTGCTTCGCGACCCGCGGCCGATCCGCGCGCTGATGGCCGCGCGCCGCCGGCAGACCGTGGAGCGGTTCTGGGACCTGCCGCCCTTCGCACCGCCCCGGTTGAGTGCGGCGCCCGGCCGGGCGGCGGAGTTCATCGCCGATGCTGTGCGCTCTCGCCCAGGCGAGATCACGATCGTGGCCATCGGGCCGTGCACGAACGTGGCGACCGCGTTGCTCATGGACCCGGCGGTGGCGACGTCGGTGGCCGAGATCGTGGCCATGGGAGGGGCCATCCGGGTGCCCGGTCTGGTCACCCCGGCGGTCGAATTCAATCTCGGCTACGATCCGGAGTCGGTAGCCGTGGTGCTCGCCTCGGGCGCGCCGGTGACGCTGGTCCCGCTGGATGTCACGACGCGCACCTTCATGCTCCCCGAGCACATCGAGCGGCTGGCTGCGGTGGGGACCCCCCTGCATCGCTTTCTGGCCGAGACCAGCCGCCCCTGGCTCCGGTTCGCCATGGCGGTCCGGGGGCTTCGAGGCTTCTGGCTGCACGATCCCCTCGCGCTCGCCTACGCACTCGATCCGGCGATCCTCACCCTGACGCCGATGCACGTGGCGGTGGACCTGGGGGGCGAGTTGACCGCCGGCCAACTTCTGGGCTACCCTGAATCGGGTCGGTTCCTGCGGCCGGCGCCCGGCCCGATCAACGCCCGGGTGGCGTTGGATCTCGACGAGCCTCGTTTCATGGCGCTGTTTCTCACGACTCTCGGCTGAAGCTGTCGTACAGAACAGGAGGTCCGTTATGTCTCGCCGAACTCTCTTGACGGTTGTGGGTGTCGTCATCCTGCTCGCAGGGCTCCTCACCATCCCATCGGTGCCCGTGCTTGGTCCGGCGCCGGCCCTCGCCGCCACCGAGCTCAGCTTCCTCTCCGTGGCCCGCGGCGAGCCGCGCCGGCAGGCACCCCTGGCGGCCATCGCCGACTTCGAGAAGGCCAACCCAGGCGTCAAGGTGGTGCTCTCGGAGATTCCGTTCGACCAGTTCTTCCAGAAGGCGGCGATCGCCCTCTCCTCCGGGAGCGGCATCGACGTCTTCGACGTGGACAGCCCGCTGGTGGCCTCGTACGGGCATCAGGGCGCGCTGCTTCCGCTGGACAAGTACTACACCAAAGAGAACGTGGACGACATCATCAAGTCCGAGCGCGAGATCGCCACCTACAAGGGCAAGATGATCTCGGCCCCCATGGGCTCCACCAGCGTGGGCCTGTTCGTCAACACGGACCTCTTCAAGGCGGCGGGGCTCAAGGTCCCCGGGACCGACCCCAAGGAGCGGCTGACCTGGGACCAGGTGGTGGAGCTGGCGAAGAAGGTCCAGGTGGACAAGAGCGGGACCAAGATCCCGGACGTCTGGGGGTTTGCCATCCAGCAGTACGATCGGCCGTACATGACGCTGCCTCTGATCGTATCCAGCGGGGCCGGCGACCTGAGTCCCGACGGAACGACGGTGAGCGGTTTCCTGAACAGCCCGGCGGCCATCGAGGCGGCCCGCTGGTACGGGGAGACGTTCAACCAGCACAAGATCTCCCCGCGGGAGCAGGTCCCGAACCTCTTCTATACCGGCAAGCTGGCCATGTACCTGGCCCCCTCCTATGAGGCCAACACCCTGAAGAGCCAGTATCCCAACGTGAACTGGGTCGTGGTCCCGCATCCCTCCTTCAAGAAGGCGGTGACGCCGACCGGCGCGTGGCACGTAGGCGTCTTCGCGGGGACCAAGCACCCCGACCTGGCCGTGGCCCTGCTCAAGGCCTACACCGATCCCGAGGCGGCCAAGCGCAACTACAAGATCATGAACTACATGCCGGTGCGCGAGTCGACCTTCAAGGCCTTCCCGGAGACCTTCAACGTGGCGCCGAATAACCTGTTCTACAGCGAGATCGTTCGCACCGCGGTTCCCCGGCCACGCACGCCGGCCTACCGGGAGTACGAGGACCTGCTGCGTCAGGCCTTTGCCAACATCCGCCAGGGGGCGGATGCGGCCAAGGAGATGAACGCGGCCGCCGAGAAGATCAACGCGCAGATCGCACGCTACAAGTAGAGGTCGCCCTCCCGTGACGCGTCGCCGGACCTGGTCGGTCGCCCCGTATCTCTTCATCGCGCCCGCTATGGTGGGGTTAGGGCTCTTCAAGCTCTACCCCATCGTGGAGGGGCTCCGGTTGTCCTTTTACGAGGTGCGGCCGATCGCCCGGACTCAGGAGTTCATCGGCCTGGCCAACTTCCTCGAGCTCATCCGCGACCCGGTCATCCTCAGGGCCACGTGGAACACGCTGCTCTTCAACCTGGTGGTCACGCCGACCCAGATCGCGCTGGCGCTGGGCCTGGCGGTGCTCGTCAACCGGAAGGGGAGAGTGGTTCAGGGGTTCCGCTCGCTCTTCTTCATGCCCGCCGTCATCTCTCTGGTGGTGGCCTCCATCATCTGGAAGCTCATGTACGCGCCGGACAGCGGGCTGATCAACGGCCTGCTGATCTCCGTGGGGATCCCCGCCCAGACGTTTCTCACCAGTCAAAGTCAGGCCATGGCGTCGCTGATGGGGATGGTCGTCTGGAAAGGGGTGGGCTACTGGATGGTGATCCTGCTGGCGGGACTCAAGGACATCCCGGAGGGAATCCAGGAGGCGGCCATCGTGGACGGGGCGGGGCCGACGAAGCGGTTCTTCGCCATCACGCTGCCGCTCTTGTCGCCCACGCTCCTCTTCGTGGTGGTGGCGGACACGGTGATCAACTTCCTGCTGTTCGTCCCGGTCTACGTCATGACCCAGGGGGGGCCGTCCGAGGCCACCACGCTCTTGATGTTCGAGGTCTATCGCAACGCGTTCGCGTACACCCGCTTTGGGTACGCTGCGGCCATCTCCACCGCGCTGCTCCTGGTGATCGCCGTGGCGGTGAGCATCCAGATGCGCTTCCTGCGCGTCGAGTTCGAGTACTGAGGCCATGCCCGCACCTGCCGGACCGACCCGCAACGCATCAGCCCGTCTCCTCCGGCGCGGTCTGTTCTACGGTGCGCTGGTGGCCATCGGGCTGCTCTCGGCGATTCCGCTGATCTGGGCGATCACGTCGTCGCTCCGCCTCGACGACGAGATCTTCCGGTACACGACGCGCCTCTCCTGGAAGACGCTCCTGCCGATCGGCGGCACGTTCCAGAATTTCCGGGAGATTCTCTTCGAGGATCGCTTCGCCCGCTTCTTCGGCAATAGCCTGTTCGTGGCCGGCAGCACGATCCTGCTGGGGCTTTTCGTCAACTCGCTGGCGGCTTTCGGCTTCGCCCGCTTCACCTTCCGTGGCCAGAAGCTGCTCTTTGGCCTGGTGCTGGTCACCTTCATGGTGCCGTTCGAGGTCATTGTCCTGCCGCTGTATCTGGTCGTCCGCTCGATGGGCTGGCTGGACACCTACAAGGCGCTGATCATCCCGGCGGTGCCCGACGCCTTCTCGATCTTCCTGGTCCGCCAGTTCATGGCGAAACTCCCGAAGGACATGTTCGAGGCCGGCCGGGTGGACGGGGCCACCTGGTGGGATCTCTACTGGCGGATCACGCTCCCCAACGTGAAGCCTGCCCTCATCACGGCGAGCCTGCTGCTGTTTCTCCGGCAGTGGGACGCCTTCTTCTGGCCGTTGGTCGCCACCTCGTCCCTGGAGTTGACGGTCATCCAGGTGGCACTCACCAAGTACATGACGGAGTTCATCACGTACTGGGGGCGCCTCTTGGCCGGTTCCATGCTGGCGACCATCCCCATCGTCATCCTGTTCTTTGTTCTCCAGAAGTACTACGTCCAGAGCGTGACCTCGACCGGGATCAAGGGGTAGATGAGATCCCCATCTCGGCGTGGCGCCAGAACCCCGCCTTGGCTCGTCGGCCTGTGCCTCAGCCGACTGGCGCTTTCCCTGATCTTCACCGCCTATGCCGGCGTGATGCCCCTGGTCCGCGAGGCCTGGGGCATGTCCGCGGCCAAGGCCGCCACCATCCAGAGCGCCTGGCATGCCGGCTACCTGGTGTCGTTGTTCGTCGTCGGCATGCTGGCGGATCGCTACGGGGCCCGACGGACGTATCTCGCCTCCGGCCTCTTCGCTGCGCTCGCGGCCGTCGCCTTTGCCCTCGGAAGCCGAGGGTATGCCTCGGCGCTCACGCTCTATGGGATGGCGGGGCTCTGCTCCGGCGGGTCGTACACCCCCGCCCTGGCCCTGATCTTCCAGCACACCGATCCGGCCGAGCGCGGCCGGGCCATGGGGTGGTTCCTGGCGGCATCCTCGCTCGGGTCCGCCGCAGCCCTGGGAGCCATCGCGATGATTACCGCGGTGGCGTCGTGGCGTACGGCCCTGGAGATGGCCGCGGGCGCCGCGGTCTTGGGGGCATGCCTCGGCGTGATCGCCCTTCGGACGCTGCGCGACCCGGTGGCGACAGGGGAGGTGAGGAAGGCGAGCCCGTGGGGCGCAATCCTCGAAACCCTGCGGGACCCGACAGCCATGGCCTGCAACTGGGCCTATACCTTCCATTGCTGGGAGTTGTTCGTGGTCTGGGCGTGGCTCCCCAGCTTCCTGGCGGGGGCGGCCGGGGCCGGCGGACACGGCCAAAACTGGGGCATCGGGGCAGCGGGGTTGGCCCACATCCTGGGGGCGGCCGGCAGCATCCTCGGTGGCACGGCATCGGACCGCTGGGGGCGCAGCCGGATCATGCTGGTCGTGAGCAGCCTCAGCCTGAGTTGCTCGTTCCTCTTCGGCTGGATGTGGACCTGGCCGCTCTGGCTCCTAGTGCCGGCCGGCGCGGTTTACAACCTGGCTGCGATCACGGACTCCTCGGTCTACTCGACGGCCCTGGCCGAGGTGGTGCCGGCCTCGCGGTTGGGTACGGCCTACTCGGTCCGCTCGGTGATGGGATTCGCCGCAGGCGCGATCAGCCCCGTGGTGTTCGGGGCCGCGCTGGATTTCGGGCGGGGGCAGTTCGGCGGAACCTCGACGTTGCCCTGGGCGTTTGCCTGGAGCACGGCAGGCCTCGGCGGCCTGCTCGGCCCCCTCATGATCCTTCGCTTCGCACGCCTCGTTTGGCGCCGTCGGCAGGGTCCACAGGGTAACCCTTCCTGACGGGATGCTTCGCCGCTTCTCGCTACCGATCCTGGCGCGCCACCAGATCGTTCGGTCGCGAAAGCCGGCCGAGCCGGCAACTTCGCGATGTTCGCCAGGGGTCGAGCGACGGACTCCGGGATGGCTTTGCAGCCAGGCCGCCCCATCCTGCCACTCACACCTTGCTCCCAGCCCCCAACCTGGCGCAAGCCGCCTTCCGTCCTCCAGCGCCCCCACACCAAGGGCCGCGACCTCTACGACCTCCTGTGGTATCTGAGCGATCCCGACTGGCCGTCACCGAATCTGACGCTGCTCAACAACGCCCTTCGGCAAACGGACTGGCGGGGTAGGCCCGTGTTGGAAGACACGTGGCGGGGGGTTGTCCGCACGCGGTTGGCCGCGGCCGCCTGGGGGCAGGCCGTGGCCGATGTCCGTCCGTTCCTCGAGCCGAGCGCCGACCCGGCGCTCCTGACGCGCAAGAATCTGGAGCGGCTGCTCGCGACGCGTCGCGCCTGATGGGGGTGAACGGTCGGAGGGTGTCCGGCCGTCCCATGCACCTGTCACCTTGGTGCGGCTCTACGGCTGGTATAGCAACATGAGTCGGGGGAAACGCCGGAAGGCGCAGGGCGAGAGCCCGGCGCCCATCGGGGAATCCATCCAGATATCCGATCCAATTTCGCGGTATACGGGGCCGGGCAAACGATAACCGTGATCACCGTGCTACGTCCCGCCTTACACAGCCCGCCCGCCGCCCTGGCGGCCTGAGCTTTGTCCTTCTTCCGTTTCTCTGCCGAGTCAACCGGGCCCGCGTTCGCTGCCGTGCTGACCAGTCCGCTGACCGGATCGGCTCCGTGTGCGTCCGCAGCCCCGCATGCGCCACGCCGGGATTCCGCTTGACACCCAGCCTACGATTGGCGTATCCGTACCAGCGAGAATTCAGGAGCGCCCCCTGGCGCGGGAGCTCGGCCGCGGGTGGCGGGGCCAGGGTGGGGCTTGTGGCGCGCCGCCCCCGAAAAGCAAATTCCTATCACCTCGGCCGTAGGAGTCTTGAACACGCCCTGTGAAGCCCTGAACGGCTTGACCAAAAGGCGCCACTGCGCCGGTGTGCCCCTCCCCTGCCTGAGCGCCCTTGTCTCCGCGTTCAGGGCCGCAAGAGCGGCCGGCGGCTACGCTATTCAGCGTGCCGCCTCTCCGCCGCCGGCGGAGTTTGCTTTTTCGGCCCTCCATGCGGCGGGCGCGGAGTTTACCCGCCGTAGTTCGCTCCGCGAACGAAGGAGGGGCAGTTCCGGGGCAGCACCGGCTCCGTTCCCGGAGCAAAACGCGGACGCTGATATGGTTCGACAAACGGGGAAGTTTCCCGTATAAGAACCGGTATTCGCATGAATTCGGAAACAGGAGCTTTCAGCCGTGAAAATCTGGAGTGTCAGCGCACGGAACTACCGTTCCTTCGCACGGCTGGAGGAGGTTAGACTCGGCCCTTTTGCGACGATCGTTGGGCAGAATGACGTAGGCAAGTCGAACATCCTCCGGGCCTTGGCCCTGTTTTTCTCCGACAAGGTTGATCTCGTTCTCGACGACTTCCACGACGGAGCCAAGCCCGACGACGACATTGTTGTGGAGATCGCCTTCCACGAACTGCCCTCCACGATCCAACTTGAAGAGGGCATTGATACGACCTTCAAGGACGAGAACCTACTTGACCAGGCAGGGCAGTTGAGAATCCGCAAAACCTTC
>JBGPQZ010000022.1:0-18945 GCA_041489335.1 Methylomirabilia bacterium | reverse complement strand
GTCCGAAGGAGGCCCCCGATGCCCCTTCACCCGCTCAAGGATCCAGTACCCCATCCTCCGGCCGCCCGTGGCCGCGCCATCCTCGGCCTCCTCGACGAAGTCTCCCACGCCGATACTCTTAACCTCACCTGCCGCACTCTGGTCGGCGTCCTCCGTGCAGCCCGGTTAAAATTCGAGGAGTCCCAGGCGAATCAGGCTTGCTACAACACCCTCTGTCAGTAGGTCGAGCAGTGGGTTGGGCGGGAACTGAAGCTGCTGCGGTTCGGGACACCAAAGGGAGACTCGTTGGGCAATGCGCGTCCGTGGGATCTCACCTCACAGGGGGACTGTTGATCGAAGGATAGCCGAGCCATGGCCGGAGACGAATCAAGAGCTGCCTCCGTTGCCTCATGGTGAAAGAGGCGGATCATGTCTGCGCATAGCGCCGACTCAGAAGAACTCTTCGATGACTTTGTCGTCACGCTTCGCTTATGTGCGGAACGCGATGGCTTCAAGATCCACGAGGTCTTCGGCCAGGCCCACCTGGTCCGAGTCGAAGGCCCCCACCGTGCCACTGTGAACATTCGCACCGACGCACAGAATTATGGGTGGTGGGGATTCACGAAGAACGTGGACACTGATCTCAGGAACGCTGGGCTGAAGTGGTTTCTGGTCCTGCTCTGCGCCATTCCCGGAGAGGGTTACCTGTTGTCTGACGTCGAGGTCTTCAGTGCGAAGACTCGGTGGAGTGACGCGGGTCAGCAGTATCACATTCACCCGCACCACCTCCGCGAGTCTTGGAAGTTTCGAGGAGTGGAGCAAGTATGGGGCAGGATCAAAGTGCGCATGTAGAGCGGCGGACAGAAACGAAGAAGGACGAAGGGGAGAAGCCCCGCAACTCCATCTCTCGCGGCGCGTTACGGAAGACTCGTCGCAACGCGAAAGGTACCCTAACCTGTGTCGTATTCTTGCTTCTGGTCACTTCTGCATTCCCTGCCTTTGCCGAAGTCTGCAAGAGCAGCAAAGTCCCGAAGGCTGACCTTGCCCAGTACGACGCCCAAGCGATTCTCTCTCCCGCCGATCAGGATGCTGCCCTCCAGACCCACCTCCCCTATGGCCAGCCATCCTGCCCGAAGCTCCTCTCGCAGCAGGAGTACATCCTCTGCTACAGCACGGCACACCGCATCCCGCTGTGGGCCGCGTACCACCTTCGAGCCAAGGATATTTTCAAAGAGGGGGAGCGCCTGGAGGCATTCCGGTCCGACCCGCGGCTGACCGACGAGGAGAACGCGAGCTGCGCCGACTACGAGGCGGTGACCGGTGTGTATGACCGGGGACACCTCGTCCCCGATGCGGACATGCGGAGGAGCGACGTGGCGCTGGCCAATACCTATCTGCTCTCTAACATGACCCCCCAGACCGGCAAGCTCAACCGTGGTGTCTGGAAACAGCTAGAGATCAGCGCCCGGGCCTATGCGACTACCTATAAGAGCGTCTACGTGATCAGCGGTACGATTCTCAAAGGCCTCGTCCCCACCCTCCCCTCGGGTCGCGTCAACATGGCCGTTCTTCTTCTTGACTATTCTGCAACCATAATGCATATTATCCGCAATGTGAATTCACAGGGATCTCTCCGGTACCCTGCAGAAAGCCTTCCGTCAGTTTCCGGCGGTGGTCCTGACCGGGGCGCGCCAGGCCGGGAAGACGTCCCTGGTCCGGCACCTCTTCCCCCGGGCGGATTACGTGACTTTCGACATTCCCCGGGAAGCCGAGGCCGCCCGCCTCGACCCGCAGGGATTCCTGGCCCGGCACCGCGAGCCCCTGATCCTCGACGAGGTCCAGTACGTCCCCGCGATCCTCCGGTACCTGAAAGTGGTGATCGATCGGGATCGGCGCCCCGGCCGGTTCGTCCTCATCGGCTCCCAGGATTTCTCCGTGTTGCAGGGCGTGACGGAGTCGCTCGCCGGCCGGTGTGCGGTCCTCTCGCTTGCGCCCGTGTCGCTGGCCGAGCTGTTCGACGAGGCTACCCTCGATCAGACTGATGCCTTTTGCTGGCGGGGTGGGTACCCGGAACTATGGCAGCGGCCCGACCTGGACCGGGAGCTGTGGCTGGGCTCGTACCTGGCCACCTATCTCGAGCGGGACGTGCGGAACATCCTGAGTAGAGAAACTTTTCCTCAACCAGGGGCAGCGCCCTCCCTGCTGGTTCTGGCGGACAGTGCAGGGTGAGGAGATCGATCTACTGATCGAGCGCGGGCCGGATCAGTTTCTGGCGATCGAATGCAAGATCGGGGTCGAGATCACCCCACGCAGCCTCAAAGGATTCGCCAGGCTGGAGAATGCCTACGGGCCGAAGGCTCTCCGCCGGGCGGCCCTGATCTGTCGAACACCGGCGTCCTACCCCCTGGCGGAGAGGGGTCGCATCGAGGCGATCCCGCTCGGCGGGACGCATGGCATAGGAGGGTGGCTCAGGCGAAACATGGTGCGGTGAGCGACCCTATGGTAGGGTAGTTGCCTCGCGCGGGCGAATGAACACCATAGCAGAGGGACAACAGAGGGGCGTGCGATGACCACAGTCTCCATCGTCAGGGTCGGGAAGCCTCGGGGATACGACCAGGTGCTCGCCGCCGTCCGGCAGGCCGTGGAGATGGCCGGAGGCTTTGCCGACGTCATCCGGCCGGGCATGCGGGTGATGATCAAGCCCAACCTGGTGGCGCCGCCGACGTCAGCCGAGGCAGGGGCCTGCACCAGCCCCCTGGTGTGCCGGGCGGTGGCGGACCTGGTGAGGGAATTGGGGGCCAGGCCGGTCATCGCAGAGTCCTCGGCCCGCGGCGCGGACACCGAGGCCGCCTACCGGATCATGGGGTACGAGGAGCTCCGGCAGCACGGCTATGACGTGGTGGACCTGAAGCAGGATAAGGTCGTGAAGGTGCCGGTCGCCGGCGGACACGTCCTCGCGGAGATCGCGACCTTCGAGCTGGCCACAGAGGTGGATGCCATCTTCAGCATCCCGGTGCTGAAGACCCACGACCAGGGGCAGGTCACGCTGGCCCTGAAGAACCTGAAGGGGCTGGTGATCGACGGCGACAAGCGGCGCATCCACCAACTGGGCATGTTCGAGGGAGCGGTGGACCTGGTCAGCCACTTCAAGCCCGTCTATGCCGTGGTGGACGCCATCATCGGCCAGGAAGGCATGGGGCCGCTCCTGGGCCTGCCCGTGGAGATGGGCCTGGTCATGGCGGGGCGCGACTTGGTGGCGGTGGATGCCATCGCCGGTCGCGTCATGGGCTTCGCGCCCGCCGACGTGCCCATCACGGCCGTGGCGGCGGAGCGGGGTCTGGGGACGATGGACGAGGCCGAGATCCAGGTGGCAGGAGAGCCCGTGGCCGCCGTGGAGCGGCGGTTCGTCCGGGCCGAGGAGGATCACCGCATCGATCGGGAGGGGATCAGCATCGTCCACAGCGAGGGGACGTGCACCGGCTGCCGCAACGGCCTGCTCAGCTCCCTCTTCGACATGCAGGAGGAGGGATCGATCGAGCGGGCGCGCGGGCTGACCATCGTGGCCGGGCCGACGGCGCTCCCGGCGGGCGTTCCGCAGGAGTTCCTGGTCGGCATCGGTTCGTGCGGCCTGCCCGAGGCGAAGCGTCTGCCGCGCTACGTGAAGGGGTGTCCCCCCAACAACGTGGACATCATCCGGGCCCTCACGGCGGAGGACCCGAGGTAGGTCCGAGCCGAAACATTGAACCGCCAAGGCGCCAAGAAGGCCAAGGGCTAAGGAAATAGCCAAAGGACCTGAAACTGCCATGGTCCCCTGAGGTCCGGTTCCTTGCCTTCGGACCGATGAAGAGAGCCTGTTCTGTTTGGCGACCTTGGCGCCTTGGCGGTTCGCCGCACGGAACATTCGAGAAGGAGGGAACGTATCAGCGGTAGATGAGCTGTCCTCCGGAGAGCCGGAAACGTGGCGGACTGACGCGGACGCTCGCCTCAAAGGCCTTCACGGAAAGCCACCTCACCCGACCATCTCCGATCCGACAACGAGACGAAGCTGCGCCTCCGACTGCTGGGGATTGACGCGCCCGAGATCGCGCATGGGAAGAAGGCGGGGCAGCCGTACGGGGAGGAAGCGCGGCAATACCTCGAACGGCTCGTCGGCAAGCGGAGCGTGCGCGTCGAGACCTTCGGGCCCGACATCTACAGGCGCCTGCTCGCCGTGGTATGGGTCGGGGAGACCAACGTCAACGTGGAGATGGTCCGGGCGGGACTGGCGGAGGTGTATCGCGGTGCCCGCTGCCAGGCCTACTGTCGCGAACTCCGGGAGGCCGAGGCACGGGCCCAGCGCGGGCGGGCGGGGATCTGGGGGCAAGAGCGGTATGAGAGCCCGGCCGCCTTCCGGAAGCGGGCCCGCACGGCCGCGTGAGGGATCGCCTCTTTCGCCTTGCCTTCCCTCCGGAGGCGAACTAGGCTGAATCGGCGCGGACAAGAACACGAACGGGGTGTAACGTAACCACAGATTACGCAGATTACACGGATTAGGCACGGAGCCCCGGACCCGAAATCTGAATCTGTGGAATCTGCGTAATCTGTGGTTTCCTTCGGTTGAGTCTGGGAGCGAAGTGTGGTTGCAAAGGGAGTCAGAGAGGAGGCGACGTGATGGCGGGGGGAGCAAGCGCAGGCATCCAGGTGATCAAGACGGACAAGGCGGGACCGCCGGTGGGGCCCTACAACCAGGGGATCAAGGCGGGCGGCTTCGTGTTTGTGGCGGGGGAGAAGGGCATCGACCCGGTGACCGGGAAGATCGTCCCGGGCGGCATCGAGGCCGAGACCCGGCGGACGCTGGAGAACATCAAGGCCATCCTGGAGGCGGCCGGGTCCAGCATGGATCTGGTCGTCAGCAGCTTCGTCTTCATGACGGACCTCGAAGACTTCCCCAAGATGAACGCCATCTACGCCGAGTACTTCAAGGCCAACCCCCCGGGGCGCACCACGGTGGAGGTGAAGGGGTTGCCCGCCGGCGCCCACGTGGAGATCACGGTCACGGCCCTGGCCGGCGCCTAACCGGGCGCCATCCGCGCCGCGGATGGCGCGGGCGGGCGAGCGCTCCCGCCGGCCTCGGCCTGCCGTTCGAGCGGGAAGGCTCCGCCTGAATCACTGAGCTCACCGCCAGGACACCAAGGCACCAAGGAGGAGCCCGTGATCGGGAAACGGCAGCGCCCCGGGCGGCGGGGGCCGCGCCGGGGCGCCTGATGTATATCCGTGCGGGCTACTGGCGGGCGAACTTCTGGAAGGTGTGGGCATCCTCGCGCACGCCGCCGCGCGAGACGCCGAAGGTCCAGGTCACCTCCCCCACGTAAAGGTCTCCGTGGGAGTCCAGGCACAGGGTGTGCGGCGCCACGAAGTACCCCGGGGCCTCCCGATCTGCACTCCCCCACCGCGTGATGACGTTCCCCTGGAGGTCAAAGATGCTGACCCGGCCCGGCAAGTCCCACTTAATCTCGCCGTGCACGAACGACGACTGACCGACCCGCCACCACAGCTCCGAGACATAGAGCAACCCATCCTTGCCGAAGCTGATGTCCGTGGGCCGCTGGACATGCGTCCACATGTCGAGGAGCTGGCCGTCGCGGGTGTAGATGTGAATCCGGTCGTTCTCGCGGTCGGTCACGAAGACACGATTGTCCGGCGAGACGCCGATACCGTGCGGCAGATGGAACTGGCCGGGGCCGATTCCGGGCTCGCCCCAGGACTGGATCAGCGTCCCGTCGGCCTGGAAGCGATGGACGCGGGCGTTGCCGTATCCGTCACACACGTACAGCTCCCCGTCGGGGGCGACGGCGACATCGGTGGGGCGATTGAAGGGCGGGCCCCCGCGCTTGATGCTGGCGATGGTCTTGCCGTCGTAGCCGGTGTCCGAGCACTTGCCCGGGGTGCCGAGCATCATGATCTGCTTGCCTTCCGACGTGAACTTGCGCACCGTGTGATCCCCGTCGTCCACGGTGTAGACGGAATCGTCAGGCCCGACGGCGATGCCGTGGGTCCGTGGGGTGAAGATGTCCTCCCCCCACGAGCGCACGAAATTGCCGTCCCGGTCGTAGACGAGGACCCGAGCATCCTGCCGGGTCATGAGATACACACGATCCTTCGAGTCCACCGCCACCCCGTCCACATCCTTGTGGATGTACCCTTTGGGGAGCTTCTCCCATCCTTCGATCACCTTGAACTTCGGGACAGCTGCCATCGTTTTGTGCCTCCCGTCGCGACGAAAGAGAAGGTTGCATTCCGTCCCGCCGCCTTGGCAGGACACCGAGCTGTATTATACGCGCCTAAGGAAGACAGGCAACAGACTTCCCTCTGTCGTTCAAAGAGCAGACCAACCGCGGCCCGGTCCGGGATAGGCAGCGAGGACGCCCCGTTGACGACTCATGGAAGCTTGCGTCAGTCATGCATCGTGACCACGCGCTAATCGGCTTGTTCTGCCTGGCCCGCCACAAGGGCTGGCGTACCATTCTTTTCGCAAGAGTCAAGAGAGGGGTAGAATGGTCTCATGGAAGGATGTGCTCGACTTGCACCTGCAGATGTGTGGGGAGAGGAGGAACGCGATGCGAAGAGGACTCACGATGGCGGCGGCCCTGGTGCTGCTCCTGATCGTCAGCACGACCGCACTAATCTTGGCGGGGACGCCGCTCACGGAGGTGACGGTGGAGCAGGCACGGACACTGATCCAGGCGCGCGCCGGCAAAGGCGGTCTCGCCATCCTGGACGTGCGGACGCCCGCGGAGTTCGCCGAGGGGCATCTCGCCGGGGCGGCGAACCTGGACGTGAGCGCGGCGGACTTCGCGGCGCGCGTCGCGACCCTCGACCGCGCAAAGACCTACCTGGTCTACTGCCGGACCGGAAACCGCTCGCGCAAGGCCGTCCAGGCCATGGAGCGGCTGGGATTCCAGTCGATCTTTCACATGCACCAGGGGATCGTGGGCTGGCAGCAGAAAGGGTACCCCGTTTCCCGCTCCTCGTGAGCCCCTCGCCGCCTTACCTTACGCCTTCAGCTTCTGGACAAGCCAGGCCATGTTCTGGCCCAGCCGCCGCATCGTCTGGAGCCCCTCCTCGTCCTTCTCGACGGCGCCCGGCTCGCGGCCGATGCCCAGGTTCCAGTAGCTGGAGCCCACGACGATCATCTGGCCGATGGTGAAGAAGTGGTTCAGGCTGTCGAAGGCGTGGATGGCCCCGCCCCGCCGCACGGCGACGCCGCCGGCGCCAACCTTGCGCTGCAAGAGGTCGCCGTTGACCCGCACGACCATCCCGGCCCGCTCCATGAGCGCCTTCGTGTTGGCCGTGATGTCGCCAAAGTACACGGGCGAGCCCAGCAGGATCCCGTCGGCGGCGATCATCTTCTCGACGTATCCGTTCAGCGGATCCCCGTCCAGAGCGCAGCGCCGGTCCTTCTGCTTCAGGCAGGTGTAGCAGGCGTCGCAGCCCTGGAGCGAGATGCCGGCCAGCTGGACGAGCTCGGTTCGGATCCCCTCACGCTCCAGCTCCCCGAGGGCGGTCTTGAGCAGGATAGCCGTATTCCCGTTGGCCCGTGCGCTGCCGTTGAAGGCGACGACGTACATGGTTCCCCCTTTTTTCGTTATGACGGATTGGGCCGGAGGTCGGATGTCACGAGCAGACGGCGGACCCCGGTGCGGGTGTGGGCGCCCCCCGGACCGGTTGCAGCGCTCGATCTCGCGACAATGCTCCGCGATGGCGTCCATCGGTCGGCCCCGGTGACGTACCGGCTCCAAATCAGGCGCCGCGATAGAAGGCCTCGATCTGCCTGAAGATCTGCTCCTCCTGCGCGACCTTCGCGGGATCGGCCAGGCGATACAGCTGGATCAGCTTCGCCCGGGTCCTCTGCTCCCCCGAGTTGATCGCGAGCGACCGCTCGTAGGCGGCGGCCGCCTCGGCGGCGCGGTTTCTCCGCACCCAAGCGTCGCCGAGGAGGTCGTATTTCTGGGCCGCCGCATAGGAGTCGTCGCGAATCCGGTCGAGGTGGGAGCGTCCTTCTGCCTCGCTCCCTTGCGCGTAGGCTCGTTGCGCCAGGCTGAGATTGGCGAAGTCGGAGAAGATCCCGTTCATGGCCGCGGAGGCCTTCCAGTAGCGGACCGCCTCCGCTTCCGTGCCCCGCGCGAAGACGGCCAGGGCGTGGGTGTTGTAGTAGCCCGTCAGGTCGTCGCTCGCCGGTACGGGCAGCCCGGCAATGAGGCCGCTCACGACCGCCACGGACGCGAGGGCGCCCAAGCGCGCGCGCTCGCCCTCCCGATACCAAGTCCAGAAGCGGTCGAGCGCCACGGCGGCGAACGGGATCAGGATCGTCAGAAGGGGTAAGCGGTAGCGGCCGTTGGTGAAGAAGGCGACCAGCGTCAGCCCGTAGAGGACAAAGATGACCAGGAGCGACCGTCCCTTCCAGGGTGCGACCCCGCCCAGAAGCATCCCCGCCATGCCGAGCGGCAGGATCAGCCAGAAGGTCGGGAGGGGCAGCTTGAAGAAGGGCACAAACTGAGCGAGAAACGGGATGTGGTAGTGGTCGCAGGCCTCGAACTGATTGAACAGGGCGAGGGTCTTCTGCCCGAGCTTGCGGGCGAACGAGCCGGGCGCGGCGGCGGCCGAGGCGGTTACCTCCCGGGCCCAGAATGACGACGCCTCCTCCGCGGAGAGCGTGCGACCCGCCCGTCGACTTGCCTCGATGGTGAACTGGATCCCCTGCTGGAAGGGAGAGGTGATGGCGAAGGGGACCGGACGGTAATACGGGGTAGGGTTCTGCGGGTTGTTGCCGAGGTAGAGGTTGAATCCCATCTGGGAGGTGGTGAGCTGGAAGGAGCCGGCGACCATGTAGTTGCGGATCATGAAGGGCGAGAGCGCGCCCGCGAATCCGAGGAGAAGGAACGCCAGGAGTAAGACGAGCCGCCTCAGATTCACCTGGGCCCGCCAGCCTGCGTAGGCGATGCCCAGGGGGAGGACAGGCAGGATCACGATCGCGTTCGGGCGCACGTTGAGCAGGAGGCCCGCAGCCAGCCCCAGGAGACCCGCCCGCAGCGTCCATCGACGTGACTCTGGCCCCGCCGCCTCGAGCAGCGACAGGAACAGCCAGATGGTGGCGGCGCACAAGCAGACCGACAGGCTCTCCTTCAGGGGGACCACGCTGTAGAGAATGAACGGCTTGTACAGGGCGGCGATCGCCGCCGCCACGAGGCCGACCCTTCGACCGCCCAGGCGAGTGCCGATCAGGTAGATGATCCCGCAGGTCAGGATCCCCAGGACGACGTTCAGCAGGCGGACCAGGAACACGTCGGGCGTCAAGAGCCGGTAGATCAAGGCCATCAGGTAGGCCGGCAGGGGCGCGAACTCGTAGACGGCGGTCGACGTGTAGGTCCCCGCGGCGATGCGCTTCGCCCATTCATGGTAGAAGCGCTCGTCCCACAAGAGGAATGAGCCGTAGGCGCTACCCGTGATGTCCCGCAGGGCGAAGAGACGCAGGATCAGGGCGCCGAGGAGAATCCACACCAGGAGGAGATCGGCCGGGAAGCTCCACTGGCCGTCGCGGCGCGAGGCCTGCGCGAGTCGGTGCTTCGCCCGCTTGGACATGTTCACCATCGAGGAGCTCCGCGATCAGTCCCTGAACCGGTACTCGACCAAGGTCCAGGCGGCCACCACGCCGTCCACCCAGCGGATCTTCTTGCCCTCGGCGAACGTGCGCGGCTCGTACCGGATGGGCATCTCGTGAATCTGAATCCCCCGCTTGCCGATCCGTGCCGTCACCTCGGGGCAGAATTCGAATCCCATGCAGCGGAGCGGGAGGGACGTGAGCAGCCGCGAATCGAAGAGCTTGTAGCCGGTGTGGATGTCCATCAGCCGCTGTCCGTAGAGGAGGTCCGCCAGGAGCGAGAGCAGGCGTCCGCCCAGATGGTACGGCAGATAGGAATGGCGGGGGCCGCGCCGGGCGCCATAGACCACCTGCGCCGCGCCGGCGGCGACCGGTTCGAGCAGTCTCGGGTAGTCCTGCGGGTCGTACTCCAGGTCGGCGTCCTGGATGATCGTCGCCTCCCCGCTGATGTAAGGGATGGCCGAGCGGACGGCCATGTCCTTGGCCATGTTCGTGGTGTGGGTGATGACCCTCATGCCCGGGCGCCCCGCGTACGAGGCGAGGATCGCCGGCGTCTCGTCGGTGGAGCCGTCGTCAACGATGCTGATCTCTTTCTCCAGGGGGACCGCGACGACCTTTGCCAGCAGCGCGCGGAGGGTCCTGGCTTCGTTGAAGACGGGAATGATGACAGAGAGTTTCAATGGACCTCGAGCCCGGAAGATTGTCCTGATACCCGTGCCGTCATGACCTCAAGTCCACGTATTATAGGGCAATCCGGCCCGGCACCTCCATCGAAACCCGCGGCGTGCGGCCCGATGGGAGATTGGCGCCTGATACGCCAAAGGCGGATTGTCGGTTCAGGGTCCTCTCCGATTGGGGTCAGTGCCCGCGCGCGGCGGTCTGCCAGCGGCCGGTGACCGCGCCCCGCCCGTTCACCACGAGCGGCTCGTCCCACAGGTTCACGGTGGAGCAGACGTGGACGGGGACGAGGTAGGCCGGGGCGCCGACCTCAAGCTCGGCCGACGGGACGGCAAGCCGGGCCAGCCGGTCACGCCGCGGGGGCGAGGAGCTGGCCGACGAGACGCTCCGACAGGCTCCCACGCTCGATGGTGACGTGCCCGTCCACGATCACGTAGTGGACCCCCTCGGCGAACTGGTGCGGCTCTTCGAAGGTGGCGCGATCCCGGATCGTGGTCGGATCGAACACGGTAAGATCGGCGAAGTAGCCCGCCTTCAGCTCCCCGCGGCGGTCCAGGCGGAGCTTGCGCGCGGGCTTCCCCGTCATCTTGTGGACGCCCTCCTCCAGGCTGAGGAGGTGCTTCTCGCGAACGTAGCGGGAGAGCACCCGCGCGAAGGCGCCGTAGGAGCGGGGATGCGGCCGGCCACCCCCGGTCGGTCCGCCGGGGGTGTACGAGCGCCCGTCGGATCCGATCATGGACTCCCGCTTCGGCACGAGGAAGTCCACGTCGGCCTCGGCCATGACGAAGTTCACCATCCTGGTGCGGTTGTCGTCTTCGCGGATGAGGTCCACGGCCAGCTCGATCGGATCGCGACCGACCCGCTCGGCCGCCGCCTGGACGGAGAGCCCCTGCATCCACTGGTTCCGCGCGCTGTCGACGTAGGACAGCCGGATGTCCTGCCAGTCGACCCGGAAGAAGTTGTTCCAACCCGGCGTGCCGTGCTCCATGTCGCGGACGACCTTGGGGCGCTGCTCCGGGTCACGCAGCCGCGCCAGCATCGCGTCGGGACCCCCCACGTGGGCCCAGGGCGGGACGAGTTGGCTCAGGTTTGCGCTCCCCGCGGTATAGGGATAGATGTCGAAGGTGACGTCGTGAGTGCGGGAGGCCTCCTCGATAAGGGCGTAGGTGGTGCGGACCTTGCCCCAGTTCTCGCGGCCGGCCGCCTTATGGTGCGAGATCTGGACGGGGATCTCGGCCTCGCGCGCGATCCGCAGCACCTCCTTCACCGAGTCCACCACCGGGTTCGCCTCGCCCCGCATGTGCGTGGCGTAGAATCCACGATGCCGTGCCACCACCCGGGACAACTCGATCAGCTCCTCGGTGTCAGAGTAGAGTCCGGGGGGATAGACGAGCCCCGTGGACATGCCGAAGGCGCCGGCCTCCATGGCCTCGGTGGTGAGGCGGCGCATCGCCTTCAACTCTTCGGAGGTCGGTCGCCGATCGACGAATCCCATGGCGGCGGCCCGGATGGCCCCGTGGCCGACCAGGGCGGCGACGTGGGTGGCCTTGGGGACGGCCCGCAGGCAGCTCAGAAACTCACCAAATGTGTTCCAGGTCCAAGCCGGCCCGTAGTCGGGGCCGATCAGCGTCTTCCGGAGATCGGCGCGGATGGCGTCGTGGACCGGGGCGGGCGTGAGGCCGCAGTTGCCGGTGACCTGCGTGGTCACGCCCTGACGGATCATGCTCTCTGCCCGCCCGTCGGCCAGCAGCTCGATGTCGGAGTGGTTGTGGATGTCGATGAAGCCGGGGGACACGACGCAGCCGGCGGCGTCGATCCGTCGCGCCGCGGACGCGCCCGCGAGGTCGCCGAGGGCGGCGATCTCTTTCCCGCGGACGCCCACGTCGGCGCACCGGGCCGGGGCCCCGGTGCCGTCCACCACCACTCCATGCTCGATGATGAGGTCGAAGGTCATGATGACTCTCCCGAGGTCCAAGGTACAGGCCGCCTACACCAGCCGTCGCAGCCGGGGATCCAGGATGTCCCGCAGGCCGTCGCCCAGCAGGTTGATGCCGAGGACGGTGATGACGATGGCCAAGCCGGGGAAGACGGTCACCCACGGCGCCTCCATCATGAACTGCCGGCCGCCCGCGAGGATGTTCCCCCAGCTGGGGACGTAGGGGGGGACGCCCACGCCGAGGAAGCTCAGGGCGGCCTCGCTCAGGATGGAGAAGGCAAAGACGAAGGTGGCCTGGACAATGAGCGGCGAGACGCTGTTGGGCAGGACGTGCCGCAGCATGGCGCGGGGTGCCGTGGCCCCCAGGGCGCGGGCGGCCTGGACGAACTCCTGCTCGCGCACCACCAGGACGGAACCGCGCACGAGCCGCGCCACGCGCGGGGTATAGACCACACCTAGCGCCAGGATCACGTTGATCACATTCGGCCCCAGGGCGGCCATGAGGGCGATGGCGAGGAGCAGGTCCGGGAGGGCCAGCAGGCCGTCCATGACCCGCATGATGGGGGCGTCCAGCGTCCGGAGGTAGCCGGCCGCCAGCCCGCAGAGCGTTCCCAGAATCGCGGAGATCGCCACCACGAACGAGCCGACCAGGAGCGAGAGACGCCCGCCGTAGATCACCTGGGTCAGGAGATCCCGCCCCATCTCGTCGGTTCCGAAGAGATGGGCGCCGCTGGGGGCGATCAGCCGGCGCATCGGATCCAGCCGGCCCGGCACCCCGGGAGAGACCCAGGGGGCCAGGAGGGCCGCCACCAACGGCACGATCATGAGCAGGGTGCCCAGGATGATGAGGCGCCCGCGCCGCAGGCGCCGGGCCAGGGGGCTTGGACGCCGCGGCTCGGGGGGCTCCACAACCGGGGGCCGCGCTGGGGTGTTCGAATCCTGGTGTGCTGTGCTCATGACGGCTTTGCCTTCGCGCCTTCCTCCACGAACCGGATGCGCGGGTCCACCCAGACGTAGATGAGGTCCACGAACAGGTTCACCACCACGTAGATGGTGGCTACCAGGAGGATAGCAGCCTGGATGACCGGGTAGTCACGGCGCAGGACGGACTGGACCACCAGTCTCCCCACGCCGGGAATGCTGAAGACGGTCTCCGTCACCACCGCGCCGCCCATCAGGGAGGCGATGGTCAGGCCCACCACGGTGATGATGGGAACCAGGGCGTTCCGCAAGGCGTGGCGCAGGGTGACGGTGAGCGGCGCCAGGCCCTTGCTGGCTGCCGTGCGGACGTAGTCCTGCTGCAGCACGTCCAGCATGCTGGAGCGCGTGATCCGGGTGATGAGCGCCGAGTTGGGGAATCCCAGGGCCAGGGCGGGCAGGACGTAGTAGCGGAGCGCCTCGAATCCCGCACCGGAGAGGGGCACGATGCCGGAGGACGGGAACCAGCCCAGGTGGACGGCGAAGTACAGAATCAGGCTGAGCCCCAGCCAGAACGAGGGCACCGAGGCGCCCACCAGGGCCATGGCCAGGACGGCCTGATCCACGGCCGTGCCGCGACGCAGGGCCGAGACGATCCCGGCCGGCACGCCGATCAGGACTGCCACCAGGATGGAGAGGCTGGTGAGGATCAGGGTGGGCTCGGCCCGCTGCGCCAGCACCAGGAGGACCGGCTTCTGGGCGAAGTGGGAGATGCCCAGGTCCCCATGCAGGACCCGGGACGACCAGGCCACGAACTGGATGGGGAGCGGCTGGTCCAGAGCGAGTTGCTGGCGCAACCGCTCGATCTGATCCTGGGTGGCGTTGGAGCCCAGCATGACGCTGGCCGGGTCGCCCGGCGCGAGGTGGATGAGCAGGAACGCGACGATTCCAACCACCACCAGCACGATGGCGAGCTGGCCGAGACGCCGGAGGATGTATGCGATCACGGGAGGAGCGCTCGGCTCGCTCGGGTGGCTCCGGCCGACGGCCGGAGCCACCCGAGGGCAAGGGGGTTAACGAGTTACTTGCTCAGGCCGACGTTCCAGAAGTTTGGCCACGGTGAGGTCCACATGCCCACCAGCTTCGTCGTGGCCACGTCGAAGAGCTGCTCCTGGCCGACGCGGATTACCGGGACCTGGGTGTAGATCAGCTCATGGAGCTGATCCCAGACCTGCTTGCGGGCCGCCGGCTGCGGCGTGGCGTTGAGCTTGGTGAGGAGCGCGTTCTTCTCCGGGCTGTCCCACCAGCCCGGGTACTGCGGGCTCAGGATGGTGATGAGGGACGGATCCGGGACGAAGGCGTGGCCGGTGACGAAGGCCTCGTACATGTCGGGCTTGCCGCGCCGATCCAAAACCGTCGCCCAGTCGTAGATCTGGAGGTCGATGTTGAAGCCCACCGCCTTCAACTGCTCCGTGGCGGTCAGGGCGATGTTGTACATATAGTCATATTCCTTGGTGGCGACGATGCGGATCGGCTCGTTCTTGTAGCCGGCCTTGGCTAGGAGCTCCTGAGCGCGCGCGGTGTTCTTCTGGTTGTAGAGCTTGGCGCCCGCCGTCGAGTACCAGGCGGTTCCCTTGGGGTAGTAGCTGGCTTCCATCTGATAGAACTCGGGCAGGCCGTAAGCGGCGCGCAGGATCGGCTCCATGTTCAGGGCGGCCAGTGCCGCCTGGCGCAGTGTCTCGTTGGCCATCAGGCCCTGCTTCTTGTTGAAGATGAGCCAGCCCCACGCGCCCGGACTGATGATGAACGGCTTCACGCTGGGGTTCTTGGACAGCCGCGGGTAGGCCTCCTTGCTGGCCGCCATGGCGTACTGATAATCGCCGCTCTCGACGCCGGCCACGCGGGATCCCACCTCGGTCACCGGGTAGAACTCGATGGCGTCGAGATAAGCCACCTTCTTGCCGGCGAAGCCGCTGGCCGCGTCGGCGCGGGCGGAGTAGTCGGGGAAGCGGACGAGGCGAATGCGGAAGTCGGGCTTCCAGTCCTCCAGCTTGTAGGGGCCGGTTCCCACGTACTCCGAAATCATCTTCTCGCCGAACTTGTCCACGATCGCCTTGGGATAGATGGCCGCCGCGGTGTTCTGGAAGGCGAGGAAGGAGAGCAGCGGGGCGAAGGGGGCCTTCAGCTTGAGGACCACCGTGCGCCCGTCGCTGGCCGCGATGCTCTCGATGGACTGGGCGGCGATCTTGCCCCGGCTGGAGACCTTGGTCCAGCGATTCAGGGAGGCCAGCACGTCGGCCGAGGTCATCTCCTGCCCGTTGTGGAACTTGACCCCCTGCCGCAGCGGGATGGTGTAGGTCTTGCCATCCTGGCTGACGCTCACCGATTGCGCCAGCATGGGCTTGACCTCGTACTTCGCGTCGAAGGCGAAGAGCTGCTCGAAGACGTGCTGGGCGATCATGGTCACCAGGTCGGCGGGCACCGCCATGATGTCCAGGTTCGGCGGCTCGCCGATGGTAGCGAACTTCAGTGTTCCGCCCCGCGGGATAGCGGGGGCGGCCGCCTGGCCGGCCAGGACCGGAGAGGCGACGACAAACCCCAAGAGAAGCAATGCCAGGAATAGGCTCGCGATTCTACCGTTCCGCATCGTTTGACCTCCTCTGTGCATGCCCACTCCGCTCCACCTCTGGCTGCGGCCGTCACGGCGAGAACGAGTGGGGGCTTCCCACGCCTCCGCCCTGGCCGCACCCACTAAGCGATGGGGAGAGAATGGCTTTTCCCGCCCAGGCTGTCAACGGGAAATCCGAAAAGGTCAATCGGAGGCGACGACCGCCGGGGGGGGGCTCGGGGCGGGGGCGCGGTGGGCCTCCCGTTCAATCCGAGGGCGGGCCGGCCCGCCCTCGGTCCGGCCGAGACTCGGCGCCTCGGGCCGGGGATCGGGCGACCGCGGCCAGGAGCTCGATGCCGAAAGGTATCGCGCTGCGCTTGTAGGCGGAGATCGAGAGGACATCAAGATAGGCGTAGGAAGAGAACCGGCTTGACACTACACATATGAGTGTGTCAGAATATGTGTGGAGGCGATGCCGATGGCGACGAATCTCCAGATTGACGACAAGCTGATAGCGAAGGCTACGAGGCTCGGCGGTCACCGCACGAAGAAGGCCGCGGTCACGCAGGCCCTGGTCGAGTACATTCGTCATCTCGAGCAGCAGAAGGTGACCGCGCTGTTCGGGACGGTGGACTACGATCCGTCGTACGACTACAAGAAGCAGAGATCGCGGACATGAGAGTGCTGGCGGACACGAGTGTCTGGTCGCTGGCGCTGCGGCGCGGGGACCAGAGCACCTCCGAGCCCGCACGGGAGCTGCGGAGCCTGATCGCGGATCATCGCATCCAGATGATCGGGCCGATCCGCCAGGAACTGCTCTCGGGCATCCGGGAGGAGAGCCAGTTCGATAAACTGGCCAAACACCTCTCGGCCTTTCCGGATATCCCCCTCACCACCGAGGACTACGTCACGGCCGCTCGGTTCTTCAATCGGTGTCGAGCGAGGGGGGCTCAGGGGTCAAACACGGATTTCCTCATCTGCGCGGTATCCGTGCTCCGCGACCTGGCCATCTATACGACCGATCACGACTTCGCCCTGTTTGCCAGGCACATCCCAATCGTGTTGCACAAGCCCGAGGGACAGGAGCGGCCCGCCGCAGGTGGCTCGCGCTAGCTCACACCGGAGGCAGGGGGCATCACCAACTGCGTCCGCAGCCTGTTTCCAGGACGTTGGGCTTCCCCACACGGATGGATGCGTTCACGATGAAGATCACCTTCACTGCTGCGACGCCGGCCGATATCGATGCGCTGATCGACCTCATGCGAGAATACTATGCGTTTGACCATCTCGACTTTGAGGAGCCGGCGGCCCGAGAGGCCTTACGGCAGCTCATCAGTGATCCGGGCCTCGGCCGGGCCTGGCTCATCCACGCTGACGTTGCGGCTTGCGTCGCCTAGTTCACGGGGAGGGAGCATGGCCGCTTATCTCATAGGTCACATCACGGTCAAAGACCCTGTTCAGTGGAAAGTATACGTCGACGGGGTCCAAGAATCTCTCGTTCCCTACGGAGCCGAAATCGTCTTTCGGGGGAAGCGCGCATCGGTTCTAGCCGGTGAGCATGCGTTCCGTCATGTTGTCGTCATCAAGTTCTCCGACCAACCCACCCTGCAACAATGGTATCACTCCGAAACGTACCAGAGCTTGATCCCTCTCCGCGAGCAGGCCGCTGACGTCGTGATCATCAGCTATGACGCTTGAGCGTGTTCAGCTGCCAATCGTGGTGGTGTTCACGTGGTAGGCGCATCGGGTTCGCATGAGAGAAGATCCTATCCGCAGTAATCCACCGCCGCCTGGGCCAGGATGGCGGCGAGGTCCTCGACCGACTGAAGGTCCACCCACTCCTCGCTGGCGTGGGCGCCCGCGCCGGTGGGGCCGATCACCGCTGCCTCCACGCCCGCCTCCGCCAGCAGGGCGGTATCCATCCACCAGGCCGCTCCAATCTGGGCCGGGGGTTTCCCCCGTCGCGCCGCGACCGACCGCTGCAGGGCCTGCACCAGCGGGGCCTCGGGCGCGACCTCGAAAGGCTTGCGTTCGAGGATGTTCCGGAGCGAGGCGCGGAACGTGGGATCGGCGTTGGCCAGACGGTCCAGGATCGTCCTGAGCTCGGCCTCGATCTGGTCGAGCGTCTCGCCCGGGATCGTTCGCCGCTCGATCTTCAATGTGCAGCGCGCGGCGTAGGTGCTGAGCTCCGTCCCGCCCTGTAGGATCGAGGCGTGCAGGGAGGGCGGCCCCACCAGCGGGTGCGGGGCGCGGGCGCGCAGCTCCTGTTCCAGCCGATCCAGCTCGGCCAGGACGCGTCCCATCCGCATGTTGGCATCGATGCCCTCGCGGAATCGGCTGCCGTGGGCGGCGCGCCCGGTCGTCTCCACCTCCAGCCAGACGAAGCCCTTGTGGGCCAGGCACAGGTCAAGCTCGGTGGCTTCGGCCACGATGGCCCCATCCACGGCCACCCGGCTGACCACATCCGCGGTGCCGATGCTCGCGTACTCCTCGTCGGCCACGGCGGCGATGACGAGGTCGCCGCGGAGCGCGGCCCTGGCGTCGATCAGGACCTTGGCGGCGGCGAGGCAGGCGGCCAGCCCCCCCTTCATGTCAAAGACGCCACGGCCGTACATCCGACCGTCCCGAATCTCCGGCGTGAACGGATCGGCCATGCCGTCCACGCCGACGGTATCCAGGTGGCCGTTCAGCATGAGGGATCGCCCGCCGCCGCGCCCCGCCAACGTTCCCACCACGTTGACCCGCCCGGGCTGGACCTCGTACGAGGTAGTCTCCAGGCCGAGATCCCCGAGTCGGCTCGCCACGCAGGCCGCGATCTCGGCCTCGCCGGGGGCCCCGGGAACCAGCGTGGGGTTGATGGAATTGATGCGGACCAGATCGGCGAGGGTCCGCACGAGGTACTCCCGATCGATCGTCAGCGATGGCATGGCACCTCCCGACCCGGCGGTCCGTGAAATCAGTGTGCGCAACGTCCGGGCTCCGCTACGGGACAGGGTAGCAGACAACGTGGGGGCGCCCAAGAGAAAGCAGTGACCCGGCAGGTTGGATTGGTTGGTTTCCGCGACAAAGGCATGGGCAATGCGCCGCCTTACGCCTGGGTGTGAGCGCGCGTGCTGGCGGGCCGCTTCGGGGACCCGGCGGAGATCGTGGGGACGGCGCCTACCCGGCGTCGCGCGCCTCGGAGTTCGT
>JBGPQZ010000021.1:0-19935 GCA_041489335.1 Methylomirabilia bacterium | reverse complement strand
TTTCCCGATGGAGGAGTTCGACAAGGCCTTCGAGATCGCCCGCTCGGGGAGCTGCGGGAAGATCCTCTTCGACATCGGCTGAGCCCGGGATCCGCGCATCGAGACCCATCGCCAGAAGCGGAGAGATGCCGATCGGCAACACGCCGGTCGGCCCCTCTTCCTTACGAGGGTTTCACCTGGACGATCATCTCGATCTCGATGGGGGCGTCCCCGGTCAGCTCGTTCTGGTAGAGCGCGGCGCGGGCGTGTCTTCCTCGCTCCGGCCCGAAGACCTCGACGAGCAGGTCCGAGGCGCCGTTCAACACCCAGGGGGCCTGCTGGAATCCTGGCGCCGCGTTCACGTAGCCGATCACCCGCACGATCCGCACGACGTCATCCAGATCGCCGACCACCGCCTTGATCATGGCCAGATGATTGATGGCGGTGAACCGCGCCGACTGGTAGCCCTGCTCGACGCCGAGCTCTTTTCCGAGCTTACCTTTGATCGGGAGGATGTCCTCGTCGTTCGGCCCCACCACGGTTCCCACCGTCCCGGCGACGTACAGGATCTCGCCGACCTTCACCCCGGGGATGTAGTTGGCCACCGCCTTGGGCGGCCGGGGTAACGCGATGCCCAACTCCTTCAACCGCGCTTCGATCCTTCCCACCGTCTTCCTCCTTTCCTGGACACGGGTTGCCGATCTGGGTCAGGCTGCCGCCGGGTCCTGGTGGAATGGTACGGCCCTGTCAGAGACGGGCGATCACGCCGCGGAGCAGGGCGTTGAAGCGATCCTCGGCCTGGCGTGCCGCCGCAAGCACGGCCTCGTGGCTGGGGGACGCCGCCCGCCGCCTCACCGCCGGGCCGGCGGCCTCGACGTTGGTGATGCAGGAGAAGCCCAGGATGTGCGGGATGCCGGCGTGGCGGGCGACGAGGACCTCGGGGACGGTGGACATGCCGACGGCGTCGGCCCCGAGGAGGCGGAGCATGCGGAGCTCGGCGGCCGTCTCGTAGTTCGGGCCGCTCAGCCCCGCGTACACCCCGTGCCGCAGCGGGATCCGCCGGCCGCGTGCCACCTGTCGTGCGAGTTGCCTGAGCTCGGGCGAGAAGAGGTCCCGCATGCCGGGGAAGCGGGGGCCGAGCCGTTCGTCGTTCGGACCCCGGAGCGGGTTGTCGCCCATCAGGTTGATGACGTCGTCGATGACCATGAGGTCGCCCTTGCGGAAGGCGGGGTGGAGTCCGCCGGCGACGTTGGTCACGATCAGCGTCGTGACGCCCAGACCCTGGAGGACCCGGACCGGGAACGTCACCTGCTGCATCGAGTAGCCTTCGTAGTAGTGCAGGCGCCCCTGCATGACGGCTACGGCCTTTCCCTCCAGCCGCCCGAACAAGAGGCGCGCGGCGTGGCCCGGAACGGTGGCCGGCGGGAAGTGAGGGATTCTGGCGTAGGGGACGCTCTGGGCGTGCTCGACGGACTCTCCCAGGGACCCCAGCCCGCTCCCGAGGATGATGCCGACGGAGGGAACGCCGGCGAACCGCTTCCCGAGGAACCGCACCGCCTCCTGAATGTGTGCCCGCAGGTCCTGCATGCTCGTTCAGCTCCTGGCTGCGCCCGGGCTCGCGGCCGTGTCGAGCGCGGCGCTCGCCATCCGATTTTTTCTTGACAGCAGCCGGCGGCTCACGCCATGCTGCTGAGGCCCGAGCGCGGGCGGGCCCGAAGCGCGAGGCGAGTTCCCCCGGCAGGGTGGTTTCCGAGCCCCCACAGCCTACCAGCGAAACGGTGGGGCCCGCAAGAGGTTCTCATGATCATCCAGACGAAGGCCTACGCCCGGGCGGGGCTGATCGGCAACCCGTCGGACGGCTATTTCGGCAAGACCATTTCCTGCATCGTCAAGAACTTCAGCGCGCGGGTGAGCCTGTACGAATCGCCGCGCCTCGCCATCCTGCCGCAGCGGTGCGACCGGCTGGAGTTCCGGGACTTCGCCGAGCTCGTGGAGGACGTCCAGCTCCACGGCTACTACGGGGGCGTGCGCCTCATCAAGGCCGCCATCAAGCGATTCGCCGACTACTGCCGCGAGCGCGGCCGGATGATCGACCGCAACTTCAGCCTCGAGTACGAGACCGACATCCCGGTGCGGGTCGGCCTGGCCGGCAGCAGCGCCATCATCACCGCCACCCTGCGGGCGCTCATGCAGTTCTTCGGGGTGGATATCCCCCAGCCCGTCCTGCCGGGGATCATCCTCAGCGTAGAGCTGGAGGAGTTGAAGATCGGCGCCGGGCTGCAGGATCGCGTCATCCAGGTCTACGAGGGCGTGGTCTTCATGGACTTCGACCGGGAGCGGATGACGCGGGACGGCCACGGCCGCTACGAGCCGCTCGATCCCGCGTGCCTCCCACCGGTTTACGTGGCCTACCACGACAGCCTGGCCGAAGGGACCGAGGTGACGCACAACGACCTGCGGAGCCGCTTCACCCGCGGCGAGCCGGCCGTCCTGGAGGGCATCCGGCAGTGGGCGGCGCTGACGCAGCAGGCGCGGGACCTCCTCGTGGCCGGCCGCGGCCGGGAGATCGGCCCGCTGATGGACGCCAACTTCGACCTGCGGGACCGCCTCATCCACATCAGTCCGGGCAACCGGCAGTTGGTGGAGGCGGGCCGGGCGCTGGGGGCGGCGGTCAACTTCGCCGGGTCCGGCGGCGCCGTGGTGGGGAGCTACGACGGCGACCCCGCGCGCCTCCGGCGACTCCGCACCGCCTACGAAGCCATGGGCGCGACGCTCATCGTGCCGCAGATCGTTTAGCGGGGATGCGGCGTCAGGGATGAGGGGAGTTGAGATCTTCGTGAATCTGCGCAATCTGCACACTCTGTGGATCTAGGCGAGCCCTCTTTCTCACTCGACATTCTGGAACCTGCAGCCATGACCAATCCGCAAGCCGCAAGCCGCAAGCCGCAATCGGTTCGCAAGGCCGTCATCCCGGCGGCCGGCATGGGGACGCGCTTCCTGCCGGCGACCAAGTCGATGCCCAAGGAGATGCTTCCCATCCTCGACAAGCCGGTCCTGCAGTTCGTCATCGAGGAGGCGGTCGCCAGCGGGATCGACGACATCCTGATCGTCACCGGTCGCGGCAAGCGGGCCATCGAGAACCACTTCGACTTCAACCCCGAGCTGGAGGCCTTCCTGGCCGCGGCGGGGAAGCACCAGCTGATCGAGCAGGTGCGGGACATCGGCGAGCGGGTGCGGATTCACTACATCCGGCAGAAGGAGCAGCTCGGCCTCGGCGACGCGATCCGCCTGGGGCGAGATCACGTGGGGGACCAGCCGTTCGCCGTTCTGCTGGGTGACACCATCATCGATCCGCCCGACGGCCAGAAGCCGGGGCTCCGGCAGATCCTGGACGTCTTCGAGGCGAAGCAGGCCAGCGTGGTGGCCGTCCATCGCGTGCCGCGGGAGTGGGTAACGCGCTACGGGATCGTGGGCGGCGAGCCGGAGCAGGGCAATCACGACCTGGTCCGGCTGCGACAGCTGGTGGAGAAGCCGCCGGTGGATCGGGCGCCGAGCGATCTCGCCATCGCCGGCCGGTACGTATTCACGCCGGCCATCTTCGACTGCATCGACGCCACCGGGCGGGGGGTGGGAGGAGAGATCCAGCTCACCGACGCCATGAGCCTGCTGGCCCAGCGCGAGCCGATGTACGCCCTGGCCTGGCGGGCCAAGCGCTACGACATCGGCAACCGCGTTGAGTACGCCAAGTGCTTCATCGACTTCGCCCTGCGCCGGCCGGAGACCGCCGCCGCGATCCGCGAGCACCTGCGTCGGGCCCTCGGCGAACACTAGCCCCGGTCCGGAATCTCGCCTGCCCGAAATCCCTTGCCAACCCGGATTTCGGGCAGTAGCATCAAGTTCCCGGGTGCGATCGACCTCCTCTGAGGGCCGGGCGAGGCCCTCTTTCCTCTGCTGACCAGCTTGGACTCCGGATCGGCCCGTGGCGGAGCAGCCTGTGGTCGAGAAGGACGTCATCCGAGACATCCAGCGGCTTCAAGCCAGCATCGAGCGGGTCCTGGTGGGCAAGCCGGAGGCCGTGCGGCAGGCCATCGTGGCCCTGTTGGCCAAGGGGCACCTCCTGATCGAGGACGTCCCGGGCGTGGGGAAGACCACGCTGGCCCAGGCCCTGGCCAAGTCGCTCGGCCTCAGCTTCCAGCGCATCCAGTTCACCAGCGACCTCCTGCCGTCCGACATTCTGGGCGTGTCGGTCTTCGACCCGCGCACCTCAGAGTTCGCGTTCAAGGCGGGCCCCATCTTCGCCAACATCATCCTGGCGGACGAGATCAACCGGACCACCCCGAAGACCCAGTCCAGCCTGCTGGAGGCCATGAACGAGGCCCAGGTTTCCCTGGACCATCACACCTACCCGTTGCCGCAGCCGTTCATGGTGCTGGCCACGCAGAACCCGCTGGAGTACCAGGGGACGCATCTCTTACCCGAATCCCAGATGGACCGCTTCCTCCTCCGCATCCGCATCGGCTATCCGGACGAGTCCCACGAGCGACAGATCCTGCGCGGGGCAGGTGCGGGGGGCCTCTCGGCGCTCACGCCCATCCTGGGCGGCGACACCATCCTCGCCCTGCAAGCCGAGGCAGAGGCCGTGCAGGTCGAGGAGAGCCTCCTGGGGTACGTCATGGCCATCGTCCAGGCCACGCGCGCCCACGGCGCCCTGGCGCTGGGCGTGAGCCCGCGCGGATCCCTGGCGCTGGTGCGGGCGGCCCGCGCCCAGGCCCTGGCCGAGGGGCGCCGGTACTGCGTCCCTGACGACATCAAGCAGCTCGCCGTTCCCGCCCTGGCGCATCGCGTGATCCTGCGGGCGCGCTGGGAGGGGGGGACCGGCGAGCCGCAGGACGCCGAGCAGCTCCTCCGCGAGATACTGCAGGACGTGCCCGTGCCCCGCTAAGAGCCATGCGCCAAGAACCGGGGCGGGAGACCGTGGGGTAAAGGTCGAGCAGCCACGATGTTCAGTCACCCCAAGACGGTGGGATCTTCTCTGCATCTGCCCCCCGGCTCCCCCGCACATCCGCTTCCACCCAAGCGCTACTGGTTGCCGCGCACGATCCGGCCGACGCGCGAGGGCTGGTGGTTCATCGGCACCACCTTCGCCGTGGGCCTGGCCGCCACCAACACCGGGAACAATCTGCTGTACCTGATCCTGGCCATGATGTTGTCCTTCATGGCCGTGTCCGGGGTGCTGTCCGAGCAGACCCTGCGGCACCTCCGCCTGCAGCGCGACATCCCGCGGCGGATCTTTGCCGGGCTCCCGGCCAGCTTCGGCGTGCGGCTCCTCAATCGGAAGCGGCGCTTGCCGTCGTATGCCCTGTATGTGAGTGAGACGGACCCGGCCGCCGGACCGCCCGCCGCGCGCTTCTTCCTGAAGATTCCCCCACAGACGCGGGACGCCTGGCTCTACCCCCTGACGTTCCCTTCCCGCGGTCGGCAGTACCTGCCCGGGCTGCGCCTTTCCACACGCTTTCCCTTCGGCCTCTTCGCCAAGACCAGCCGGCCCCTCTTGGCGGATCCGGTGCTGGTGTATCCGGCCATCCGGACGCTGGCGCCGGACGAGGTGCCGTCGGCTCTGGCGCCGGGCTGGCGGGAGCGAAACCGGCGCGGCCAGGGGGCCGGCCTCTACAATCTGCGCCCGTACCGGCCCGGCGACGATCCCCGGCTGCTCCACTGGAAGACCTCGGCAAGGGCCGGGGAACTGATGGTGAAAGAGCTGGAAGATGAGGACCGCCCGCGCGTCCGTCTGGTGGTGGAGGATCCGCCTGGGGCGGCATCCAGCGCGGCCGTCGAAGCGGATCTCTGCTACGTCGCCTCCGTGGCGGCGCACGCCATCCGCCTGGGGGCGGCCGTCCAATTGGCGACGGCCGAGGGGGCCATCGACTTCGGCCAGGGCCAGGCCCACCTGGATCGGATCCTGGAGCGGCTCGCCCTGTACGAGCGGCCGCCGGCGCCGCGCCCGGTCCCCGGGTCGGCCGAGGTCGGTCAAGAGATCCGGGTACGGCTCGGCAGCCGAGCCGCGGCGCCGGCCGAAGGTCCCGGGCCATGACGTTCCCGCTCCTCTTCAAGCTGACGCTGTATCTCCTGGTCCTGGACGCCTTGGGGGCGCTGTACCTCACGGACATCGTGAGCGGCCCCGCGCTGGCCGCGGTCTTCCTGGTGGCGGCGGCGAGCTGGTGGACGGAGGAGATCCGGGCCCGCATTCCGCATTACCGCCAGCTCTGGGATGTCGTCACGGCCGTGTTCGCCGGCTACACGGTCCTCGATCTCTTCCTCCTGGCCGATTCGTTCATTGCCGCCGTGATCCACCTGCTCCTGTTCCTGCTGGTCTACAAGCTCTACAACGCCCGCAGCCACCGGGACCTCCTGGACATCTTCGTCCTCAGCTTCCTCCAGCTCGTGGCCGCCTCCACGCTCACGTCGAGCTTCGGCTTCCTGCTGGCCTTCTGCGGGTACATGATTCTGGGGATCTGGGGCCTCACCCTCTTTCACCTGAAGCGCGAGACGGACCTGGCCTTCCCGGAGCGGAGCCGAGACCTCCTGGCGGCGCCGGGCCTCATCGCCCCCGGCTTTCTCGTCTCGAGCCTGGCGGCGGCGGCGGTCTCGCTCCTCCTCACCCTGGCCATCTTCTTCATCATCCCGCGGGTCGGCCGCAGCTTCCTGCCCCTGAAGGCGCAGCTGGGCACGGCCGTCACGGGCTTCACCGACCGCGTGGACCTTGGCGTCTACGGCAGCATCCAGAACGATCCCACTATCGTGATGCGCGTGAGCTTCCCCGACGGACAGGCCTCGCCCGACCGGGTGCCCGACCTGCGCTGGCGGGGGATCGCCTTGGATCGCTTCGACGGCCGCGCCTGGTCGCTGGCGGACCCGCTGCGACTCCCGGTCCGCCGGATGCGGGACGGCCAGTTCCTCGTGGCGCCTCATCAGGCCGGAACCCCGTTCCTCAATTATGAGATCTTCCTCGAGCCGATCGGGGCCGAGGTCATCTTCGCGCTGCCGCGTGTGACCACGATCTTCGGCCGATTCCCCAGCCTGAGCGTGGACAGCGGCGGCGGCCTGACGTTGCCCGTCCCGCCCGGGTCGCGCATTCGCTACTTCGCCGCGTCGCAGCCGGAGCGATTCCGCCCGGAGCAGTTGCGCCCGCCGGTCCGGCCTGGGGATTACCCCCGGGAGATCCGGGAGACATTCCTGCAGCTCCCGGCGCTCTCGCCGCGTGTCCGAGACCTGGCCCGCACGCTGGCCGCCGGTGCGGCCACGCCATACGAGGCGGTCCAGCGGGTGGAGGCCTACCTCACGGAGACCCTTCGCTACAGTCTGGATCTTGGGCAGGGGAACGCCGGGGATCCGCTGGAGGAGTTCCTCTTCGTCCGGAAGACGGGAAACTGCGAGTACTTCGCGGCGGCGATGGCAATCCTCTTGCGCGTCGCCGGCGTCCCGGCGCGGATCGTGAACGGATTCCAGCGGGGGGAGTGGAACGAGGTGGGGCAGTACCTCACGGTCCGCCAGCGCGATGCCCATGCCTGGGTGGAGGTCTATTTCCCCGAGGCAGGCTGGGTCAGCTTCGATCCCTCGCCGCGGGCGGCCTTCGAGGCGCAGGCCTTCGGTGCGAGCGGCTGGGCCGGAAAGTACTTCGACGCGCTACGCATGCGATGGAACCGCTACGTGGTGGACTACAGCCTGGGCGATCAGGCCGCCTTCGCCCTGAGCCTGCGACGGCAGTCCTTCGCCTTCCGGCGAGGGGTGGGGCAGGCGTGGGACCTCTGGTCGCTGCAGTCGAGGCGGGAGCTGCGGCGGCTGTGGCAGGCGTACGGGGTTATACTGAGTGCCGCCTTGGCCCTGGCGGCGGCCGCCTGGGTCTTGTGGCGAAAGAGGCCGGGCGGCGAGGCAGCCGGCGCGTGGCTCCTCCGGATGCGCGTCCGCCGCCACTCGGTGGCCTTCTACGAGCAGATGCTGCGGCTCCTGACCCGCCGCGGGCGTTCGCGTCCGCCCACGGCGACGGCCAGGGAGTTCGCCTCAAGCCTGGCCGACAGGCAGGAGTTCTACGAGCCGGTGGCGGAGCTCACGCGCCTCTACGAGCGCATCCGCTTCGGGGGAGAGCCGCTCACGCCTGCCGAGGAAAAGCGCGCCGCCGCCCTCCTCAAGCAACTCACCGCCACCCCCCGCTGAACAAACCGCCAGAACGCTCTTCCTGCTTGTGAAAAAGGGGACGCCCCACACTTATCACACTTATTTCTTCGGTTCCCTCACCAGAAGATGCAGATAGCGGTGCGGGCAATATCTTAAATAACTTAAGGGCGTCCCTTATCGAGACTGCGACCCCCCGCTAAACGAACCACCAAGCCGCCAAGGGCGCCAAGCAGGAATATTCCCAGGGGAAACGGAGGAGCATGAGCCCTCTTTGAATTCCTTCTCCTTGGCGTTCTTGGCGTCTTGGCGGTTCAACATTCCTAGTACTTCCCGCGGGAGATGACGACTTCCTGCAGGACGACGTCCTTGGCGGGCCGATCGTTCGGGCCGCGCGGGACGTTCGCGATGGCCACCACGACGTCCTGTCCCCGCACGACTTCCCCGAAGACCGAGTGGCGGTTGTCGAGGTGCGGCGTCGGGCCGTGGGTGATGAAGAACTGGCTGCCGTTCGTGTTGGGCCCGGCGTTGGCCATGGATAGGATCCCGGCCTTGTTATGCCGGAGGTCCGGGTGGAACTCGTCGGCGAAGCGGTAGCCGGGGCCGCCCGTGCCGCGGCCCAGGGGATCCCCGCCCTGGATCATGAAGCCCGGGATGACCCGGTGAAAGATCGTGCCGTTGTAGAGGGGGCGCTTGACCTTCTCGCCCGTCTTGGGATCGGTCCACTCCCTGGTGCCTATGGCGAGGCCGACGAAGTTCTCGACCGTCTTGGGGGCCTTGTCGTCGAACAGGTGGATGACGATGGCCCCCAGGCTCGTTCTCATCGTTGCGTACAGGGGTTCGCTCACGATTGTCTCCTTTGGTCCCGCTGTGTCGCAGCCCGTCAGCGCCAGAACGAGGCCGCACAACAGCATGCTGCGGCCTATCCCCGTTCTCGTCACGCCACTCCTCCGGTTGCGCTCGTCAGATCCGCCGGATAACGGCCCCGCTTCGCTGCATCCTATAAGCCCATCCTGCTGGTCGCAACCTGAAACCCTGGGATGAAAACGCCGCCGGCGTTGCGGCAGGGGCGGGTCGGGACCCTCAGTTGACAGGGGAAGGCCGTTGTGGGCGAAGGGGCTTGAGGACGGTCTGGGATGCTCGGGGAAAATCGAAGGGGGTGCGGTGTACCCTGACCGAGGCGACTCGTGCTCAGCCGACGAGGGGGTTCCGAACGGTGAGGCCCGGGAAGCGGCCGAAGTCGCGATCGGCGGTCCACAATTCCCGGACGCCGTACAGTCGGCAAAGCGCCGCCACGCGGGCGTCGTGGACCTGCGCGCCCGCGACGCGGCCGGCTTCGAGCATGGCTCGCAGCTCCGGCCAGTACCCTTCCGTCTCTGACAAGAGGACGAGGCTCGGGGCTTCCAGCCAGGCCTCGGTCTGCTTCAATGCTGCCGCCAGAGGAGTCGGCGGGGAGTAGATCCGGGGATGGGTGACGATGGCCAGGAACTCGTGGAGGCACGGCCATGGGATAGCCCAGGCGGCGCGACCTTCGGCCAAATCCCGGATCCGGGTATGGGCCGCCTCGTGCCAGGGCGAATCCTCGCGGTGCGCGTAAACCAGGAGGTTCGTGTCTACGGCAATCACGCGCCGCGCCCCTCATAGGTGGTGTCGCGAATTCGCTCCCAGGAGGCATCCGCCATGTCCGGCTGGAGGCCATTTCCCCTGAAGGAGGCTTTGCGCAATTTGAAGGCCGGTGCGCGCTTGCGCTCGGTGAGGATCCGTCGGAGCCCTTCCTCGACCAGGGCGCGGACGGTCCTGCCCTCCCGGGAAGCCACCTTGCGAGCTTCCTCCAGCAGGGAGTCGGGAATCTCTACGGTTGTCTTCATACGGGCATATGTATCATAGAAGACATCCGGATGTCAAGCAGCCGAGGTCTCCGTCACGAACCGCCCGCACCCCGCAATCAGCGTCCCATCTTGACAAATGGTCGTGCCTCGGGCCATCCTGGCGCAGGTCGCGAAGCAGCGATCTGCCGGACCGTGGTGACTTGGCTGCCTATCAACAATTCACAGGAAAGGAACGTTCGTGTTGCAGACACCGAGAGCGGCGCGAGGCATGGTGGTGGCGCCGCATCATCTGGCCGCGCAGGCCGGGCTCCAGGTCCTGCGCGAGGGCGGCAACGCCGTCGAGGCGGCCGTGGCCGCCGCCGGCACGGTGGCTGTGGTCTACCCACACATGAACAGCATCGGCGGGGACAACTTCTGGCTGATCGCCGAGCCGGGGCGGGAACCCCTGGCCGTCATGGCCTGCGGGGGTGCCGGGGAGAAGGCGACGGTGGAGATGTACCGCGGCAAGGGCTGCGACAACATCCCGCCGCGCGGGCCGCTGGCGGCCAACACGGTGGCGGGCGTGATCTCGGGATGGAATGCGGCGCTCGAGGTCGGACGACGCTGGGGGGGCCGGCTGCCCCTCACCCGGATTCTGGCGGACGCGATCCATTACGGCCGTAATGGCTTCCCCGTGACGGCGAGCCAGCACCGGAACACGGTGGCGAAGCTCGGCGAGCTAAGAGGTGTGCCTGGCTACGCTGGGCAGTTCCTGGTGAGCGGCGAGCCGCCGGCGACGGGGGCACTCTTCCGGCAGCCGAGGCTCGCCAATACGCTGGAGCGACTGGCCGACGCAGGACTCGATGACTTCTATCGAGGCGAGATCGGGGCAGCCATCGCGACCGAGCTTTCCAGGGTTGAGAGTCCGGTGACGGGCGCGGACCTTCGGGCGCACCGCGCGGTGGAGACGGCCCCTCTCAAGGTCGGGCTACGCTGCGGGACGGTGTACAACGTGCCGCCGCCGACCCAGGGGTTGGCGTCGCTCGTCATCCTGGGCGTGTTCGATCGGCTGGGGTGTGCGGAGGCCGAAGGGTTCGCGTACCTGCATGGCCTCGTCGAATCCACCAAGCAGGCATTCCTGGTCCGCGACCGGATCGTCACGGACCCGGCCTACATGCAGGAAGATCCCACGAGCTACCTCACCGGGTCGAGCCTGGCGGAGATGGCCGGGCGGATCAAGCCGGACACCGCCGCACCGTGGCCGGCGCCGGCGCCGGGCGGGGACACCGTGTGGCTGGGCGTGATCGACGGCGAGGGTCGAGCCGTCAGCCTGATCCAGAGCATCTACTGGGAATTCGGCTCGGGTGTGGTCCTCGGCGACACGGGGGTTCTCTGGCAGAACCGGGGCGTGAGCTTCTCGCTGGCGGAAAGCGCGCTCAACGTCCTGCGGCCGGGCCGCAAGCCGTTCCACACGCTGAACCCGGCGATGGCGCGACTCGAGGACGGTCGGCTCATGGTGTACGGGACGATGGGCGGCGAGGGCCAGCCGCAAACCCAGGCCGCCGTCTTCACACGCCACGCCCTCTTCGGCCAGGAGTTGCAGGCCGCCGTGACAGCGCCACGCTGGCTCTTGGGGCGGACGTGGGGCGCGACCAGCACGAACCTGAAAATGGAGAGCCGCTTCGATCCCGCCGTGATCGAGGCGCTGCAGAAGGCCGGCCACGAGGTCGAGGTCGTCGCGCCCTTCACCGACATGATGGGTCACGCCGGAGGCATTGTCCACCATCCCTCCGGCATCCTCGAAGGCGCCGCCGACCCCCGCGGCGACGGCATCGTGGCCGCGTTCTAGGAACGCCGCGGTTCATGCGATCGGGGTCCGAAGGCAAAAAGTCACAGAAGTCCCAACGTCCCCTAACCCGTCCCCTAACCCGTCCGCTAACCTTGGGCTACCCTGAATTCGACGACTGACCGGAAATGGTAGCCGGACACCATTCAGGGGGTCGTTCATTGATATTCTAGAGGGGTGTTTCAAGATTTCGGCTGGGCGGTGGCGGATGTCTCGGATCGGCAGGAGTAGTGGTGTGAGATGAAGACCACCGAAGCGCAGATCAGGGCGCTCAAACGAATCGTCCTGTGGCGGAGACTCCACTGGCTGAGCTTCTTTCTCACGGTGCCGGCCGTCTTGACACTCGTCGGGGCAGGCCAGAAAGCCGAATGGTGGCCCTACGTCATTCCTCCTGCCCTCAGCCTGTGCGTCTATGCCTTTTCGTGGTACCGCGTGAATCGTGCGCGCTGTCCTCGCTGCGGCCGATTCTTCTTCAATCAGCATGGCGCGCTCGGGCCGATGGGCACGAGCTTCCCTCTTCAGAAGCGATGCCAGCACTGCGGGATGGCCATTCGCTGAACGGGTGGACGATGGCGGGTATCGTGCAAGACGCTGGCCTCACCCTGGAAGCGCTCAAGGCGCTGTTCTGAGCGAGAGGAAGCGCTCCTTCGCGACTTTGCCTGGATGCCCCGCATAGCCCATCGTCAGCGTTTTCTTTGCCGGCTAGTTGTGGTAATAAATGCAGGGTTCTGCCGCGGCGCGTGCCAGCGCTGCCACACCACGGCCGGCCTGACGACCACACCATACATCCTTCCACGCGGGTAGGTGAAAGCCTGCCAAGGAGGTCTGCGATGCGACGGCTTTTCATGCTCCTCTTGTGTGCGGGCCTGCTGGCGGCGTTTGCGCTGCCGGCCGCGGCCCAGTCCAAGGACCCCATCAAGATCGGCTTGGCCGCGGCGGTCTCGGGTGGCTCGGCCGCCTCGGGTGAGGCGATCAAGCGCGGGATCCAGATCGCCATGGACGAGATCAACGCCAAGGGCGGCCTCCTCGGCGGCCGGAGGCTGGAGCTGGTGATCCGCGACGACGAGGGCAACCCGGCCAAGGGCGTCACCATCGCGCGCGAACTGGTGGAGCGCGAGAAGGCCGTGGTGGTCTTTGGCGGGCTGCACACCACGGTGGCCCTGGCACAGGTGCCCGTGTGGCAGGAGTTGAAGCACCCGTACATGGGAGCGTGGGCCGCCGGTACCGAGATCGCGCGGAACGGGCACACGCCGAACTATGCCTTCCGCGTCTCGGCCAGCGACGACTACGCCGACAAGTTCCTGGTCCGGTACGCCACCGAGGTGCTGAAGAAGTCCAAGCCGGGCCTCCTCCTCGAGAACACCGCCTGGGGGCAGTCGAACGAGGTCGGCCTGAACAAGTGGCTGGGGCAGAAGAAGATCAAGCCGGTGGGCATCGAGAAGTTCAACTGGAACGACCCGGACATGAGCCCGCAGCTCCTGCGCCTCAAGAACGCCGGGGCCGACCACATCATCATGGTGGCGAACGCGCCCGAGGGCGCCCAGGTGGTGAAATCGCGCGCCAAGATCGGCTGGGAGATCCCGATGGTGGCGCACTGGGGGATCTCGGGCGGCCGGTTCGCGGAGCTCACCGGCGATCTGTCCGACGGCGTGGCCTTCCTGCAGACCTACTCCTTCTTCGGCAAGCAGAACGAGCGCGGGCAGGCCGTGCTCAAGGCCCTGAAGGACAAGTACGGCGTGAAGGGGCCCGAGGACCTGATCGCGCCGGTCGGCACCGCCAACGCGTATGACGGGATGCACCTCGTCGCGGCCGCCATCGCGCAGGCCGGCGCGGCCGACGGGGCGAAGGTGCGGGACGCGCTCGAGAACCTCAAGGCCGAATACAAGGGGCTCATCAAAACCTACAGGCGGCCCTTCACCCCTGACCAGCACGACGCCCTGACCGACGACGACTACATCATGGTGGTCTGGAAGGGCGGGAAGATCGTGCCCGTCGCGAACAAGTAGGGTGATCGTCCAGCTTCTGGTCACAGGCCTGGCCCTGGGGAGCATGTACGGGCTGGTGGCCCTGGGATACCACATCACCTGGGTCACCAGCCGCACCATGAATTTCTCCCAGGGACACGCGGTGATGGCCGGGGCGGTCGTGGCCTACGCCTTCTTCGTGGGGCTGGGCTGGCCGTTCCTGCCGTCATTCGTCGTCACCCTCATCGTCTTGGCCCTCCTCGGCGTAGGGCTGGAGCGGGTGGCCGTCCGGCCCTTCTTCCGCGCCTCCTCCCCCGCCTGGCTCCTCTCCACGATCGCCTGCGGCATCATCGCCGAGAACGTGGCCATGCTCCTCTTCGGCAAGGACGCGCGGGCCTTCCCGTCCGCCCTGACGCAGCGGCCGATCCTGGTGGGCGGGGCGGGGTTCTATCCCCAGGAGCTGCTCATCCCGATTGTGGGGCTCCTCCTCATGGGGGGCGTGCAGCTCTTCTACCACCGGACCGCCTACGGCAAGCAGCTCAAGGCCGTGGCGTACAACCCGGAAGCCGCGGGTCTCATGGGGATCCACATCCCGCGGGCGGTCATGACCGCCTACGGCTTGTCGGCGCTGCTCGCCGGGATCGCGGGGGTGCTGCTCGCGCCCGTGCTCAACGTGGCGGCGACCATGGGGACGATCATCGGCCTCAAGGCCTTCGCCGTGGCCATCATCGGCGGGCTCAGCTCGGCGCCGGGGATCGTGGTGGCCGGCCTGGCCTACGGGCTGGTCGAATCGTTCGTGGCAGGGTATCTCTCCACGGGGGCGCGGGAGATCATCGGGTTCGCCCTGGTGATCCTGGTCCTCATCGTGCGGCCCTGGGGCCTCCTGGGGACCCGGCCCGCGAGGCGCGTCTGATGGCCACCCTCGGCTGGGGCATCCTCGCGGCGGCGGCCGTCGGCCTGCCGATGCTCACCGCCAACACCTACTACCTCTACGTCGCCGCCAGCGTCGGCCTGCTCACCGTCGTCACGTCGGGGCTCAACGTCCTGGTCGGCTTCACCGGCCAGATGTCCCTGGGGCATGCGGGCTTCTATGCCATCGGGGCCTACACGGCGGCGCTGCTCACGATCCGGGCCGGCTGGAACCCCTGGGCCGCCGTGGTCGTGGCCATCCTGCTCGCCGCGCTGGTGGGCGCTGGAGTGGCCGGGGCGGCCCTGCGCGTGACCGGGCCCTATCTCGCCATGGTCACGATCGCCTTCGGCATCATCGTGGAAGGCATCCTGGTGGAGTGGGTGTCGGTGACCGGCGGGCCGGGGGGCATCTTCAACATCCCCAAGCCGCCGCTCCAGCGGTTTTACTGGATCATCCTGGCGGCGGCGTCCGTCTCGCTCTGGCTGGTGCGGAACCTGCGGCGGTCGGCGTGGGGGCGGGCCTTCCTGGCGGTCAAGGGGAGCGACGTGGCGGCCGAGTCGCTGGGCCTCTCGGCCTACTACGTGCGGATCATGGCGTTCACCGTCTCCGCCGGCTTCGCCGGGGCCGCGGGGGGGCTCTTCGCCTTCCTCAACGGCTACGTCTCGCCGGACTCCTTCACGCTGCAGACCTCGATCCTGTTCCTCCTGGCCCTCCTCTTCGGCGGCGAGGGACGCGTGGCGGGCCCCGTGGTGGGGAGCCTGGTCCTGACCGTCCTGCCGGAGCTTCGCCCCCGCCTGGCCGACTACCGCCTGATCCTGTACGGCGGCCTCCTGATGCTTTCCATCTACTGGCTGCCGACGGGCGTGGTGGGGGCGCTCACGAGGGGGCGGCCGACCGCGAATGCGGCGGCGCCGGCGGCGCCGGCGGAGGAGCCCGGCGACAGGCGCAGGCAGGAGGACGACGCGGGGACGAAGACGCTGCTCCGCGTGGAAGGCGCGAGCCTCGCGTTCGGCGGCGTGGCCGCGCTGGCGGAGGTCACGCTCAGCGTCCCGGCGCGGGGGATCCAGGCGATCATCGGCCCCAACGGAGCCGGCAAGACCACGCTCCTGAATGCCCTCTCCGGTTTCTACACGCCCGATGCGGGCACCATCCATCTGGACGCCGTCCGGGTGGAGGGCCGGCCGCCGTACGCCATCGCGCGGCTCGGCGTGGCGCGGACGTTCCAGACCGCCCAGGTGTTCGGGGACCTCACGGCCTGGGAGAACGTGGCGGTGGGCGTGGCCGGGCCCCGGCTGGGGAAGATCCTCGCGGCCCTCCTCGGCGCCCCCGGGACGCGCCGGGCGGAAGAGGCGTTTCGCGCTCGGGCCCTCTCGCTCCTCACGAGCGCGGGGCTTCTCGAGTGGGCGGACCGTCCGGCCGATGCGCTTCCGGCGGGCCTGCGCCGTCGGCTGGAGATCGCGCGGGCGCTGGCCACGCGGCCGCGACTCCTCCTCCTGGACGAGCCGGCGGCGGGCCTCTCGCCCGGCGAAATCAAGGAGCTCGACGCCCACCTCACGGCGCTGCGCGACGGCGGCGGGCCGGCCATCGTCCTCGTCGAGCACCACATGGACCTGGTGATGGCCGTCTCCGACCAGATCTCCGTCCTGGACTACGGGCGGGTGATCGCCAGCGGCACGCCCGAGGCCGTGCGGAGCAATCCGGCGGTCATCGAGGCCTACCTGGGAGCCGCCGCATGAGCGCCCTCACGGTGTCCGGCCTCTCGGTGGGCTACGGTGCCATCCGGGTGCTGCACGAGGTCTCCCTCGCGATCCAGCCGGGCGAGATCGTGACGATCGTGGGAGCCAACGGCGCGGGGAAGACCACCCTCCTCAAGACGCTGGCGGGGATCCTCCACCCGTCGAAGGGGAGCATCCTCTTGGACGGCAAGGCCATCGGCGGGCGCCCGTCCTACTGGGTGGCGCGGCGCGGCGTCGTCCTCGTGCCGGAAGGGCGCGGCATCTTCGGGGATCAGACGGTGCGCGACAACCTCCTCCTGGGGGCCCTGGCCCGGCGCGAGGAGCGCGACCCGGCGGCGGTGGCCCGGGAGATCGAGCGGAACCTCACCCTGTTCCCGGCGCTGCGGGAGCGGCTCACCGGTCTGGCCGGCGGCCTGTCGGGCGGGCAGCAGCAGATGCTGGCGCTGGCCCGAGGGTTGATGGCGCGACCGAAGGTCCTCCTCTTGGACGAGCCGTCCCTAGGTCTCTCACCCATCCTGGTGCGGCAGATCTTCGACGCCATCGGGATGCTCCGGACGGAGGGCCTCACCATCCTGCTTGTGGAGCAGATGGCGGCCCAGGCGCTCGCCATGGCGGACCGCGCGTATGTCCTGGAGGGGGGGCGAATCACGCTGGAGGGGTCGGCCGCCAGCGTTCGTGAGGATCCGGCGGTGATGCAAGCCTACCTGGGACGAGGCCCCTCGAATGGGCCCGCCTGAGCCATGGGATCGGGGATGATTGCGGCGCCGGCCGTCCAGCCTGCCACGGTGGCTCCATCCGGGGTGGAGGGCGCGGGCCGGCCGATCCGCATCCTCAGGATGAGCCGGAGCGTATGCGAGCGGCTCCGCGCCGCACCCGAGGAGTCCGGGTGGGTCCACTCGAGCTACGCGCGGACGCTGAACCTGCTCTGGCACGACGGCCGCCTCCTCACGCTGCACGGCCCGGGGCTGCTCCTCGCCCCCTTCGCGGCGGCGCTGAGCCGGCTCCCCACCGGCCTCCGGCCGGGGATGCGTGTGACGCGAGAGGGCGACCAGATTCGGGTTGGCTCCTGCCCGCTCAGGTGGGAGGGGGGCGCCGAGGCGGAGGTTCGCATTCGCCCAGCGGCGGGGGATGCGGCCGCCGTCCTGACAGCGCTGGTGGACCGCGGAACGTGCGGGGCTGCGCCGGGCCTCTTGTCTCCGATGGGCCACCTGGGCCAGCGGCAGATCGGCCGGGGGATTCGGGGGCGAGACACGAGGGCCTTCCTTGATGGCGCCGCGGCCCTGATCGGCCTCGGCGAAGGCCTCACCCCGGCGGGGGATGATTGCCTGGTAGGGGCCCTGGCGGTCCTCTCGCGCTTCGCGCCGGCCTGGCTTGCCGAGCAACCGGTGATTCGCACGGCGATCACCGCGGCCAGCGAGGCGGGGACCACCACGGTGGCACGGGAATTCCTGTTGCACGCCTTGGACGGGTCGTTCTCCGAGCCGGTCGTGCACCTCATGCACGCGCGGTCGGCGGCCGAGGCGCTCGAGTACGCTACGCGGCTGGCCGGGATGGGCGGCAGTTCCGGCGCCGACACCTTGCGCGGGATCGGCTTGGCCCTGGAGGCGCTGCAACCGTGACCGTCGAGACGATCGTGAGCGTCGTGAAGCCGAGCGCCTACCAGGACTCGGTCACCTTGCTCCTCCTGGCGCGAGAGTTGCGGTCCGGCCCGGGCGTCCTGGAGGCGGCCGCCCTGATGGCCACGCCGTCCAACCAGGAACTCCTGGAGCAGTCCGGGCTCCTCACGGCGGAGGCGGCGCGGGCCGGGGCGAACGATCTCGTCATCGCGGTCCGAGCGGAATCGGCCGCGGCCGCCGAGGCGGCCCTCGCTCAGGCCGAGGCGTTCCTGGGCGCCAAGCGCAGACGCCTGGAAGGCGCGGGCCGCGTCCTGCCGCGGACGCTGGAGAGTGCCAAGCGTCACCTGCCCGATGCCAATCTCGCCCTCATCTCGGTTCCCGGGGCCTTCGCGGCCTTGGAAGCCAAGAGGGCCCTGCGCCTGGGGCTCCACGTGATGCTCTTCAGCGACAACGTGAGCCTGGAGGACGAGGTGGCCCTGAAAAGGCTGGCGGTGCAGAAGGGGCTCTTCGTGATGGGACCCGAATGCGGCACCGCGATCCTGAACGGGGTCCCGCTGGGCTTCGCCAATGCGGTCCCGCGCGGTCGCATCGGATTCGTGTCGGCCTCGGGGACGGGACTCCAGCAGGTGACGGTGCTGCTTGCGGCCCGGGGCGAAGGGGTCTCGCAGGCCATCGGTGTGGGCGGCCGGGACCTGACGGAGGCGGTGGGGGGCCTCATGACCCTTCGGGCCCTGGACGCCCTGGCCGCCGATCCGGCGACCGAGCTGGTCGTCGTGATCGGCAAGCCCCCGGCGCCTGCCGTCCGCGAGCGGGTGGAGGCGCGGCTCCGCACCATAGGAAAGCCCTGCGTGATGGGCCTCTTGGGTCGGGACATGGCAGTGAGACAGGAGGGGCTGCTTGCCACCGTCGCGACCCTTGAGGACGCCTGCGAGGCAACGATTGCAGCGCTTCGGGGCGTAGCCTGGACATCACGCCCCTTCAGCGCGCCTCCGGGAGAGATCTATCGGCGTGTCCAGGCGGTCCGGCAGTTGCTCGCTCCCGAGCAGCGGGCCGTACGTGCGCTGTACGCGGGCGGTACCCTGGCGCACGAAGCCGCCCTCATCCTGGAACCTCTGCTGGGGCCGGTGGCCACGAATCTCAAGCCCGGGGCTGCGGGTCGGCATCACGTGATTGACCTCGGGGCGGACGAGTTCACGGTCGGGCGGGCCCACCCGATGCTGGACGCCACGATCCGGGTCGAGGAGATCCGCAACGCAGCGCGGGACCCAGAGGTTGCGGTGCTGCTCCTGGATGTGGTGCTGGGCTACGGGGCGGCGCCGGATCCGGCGGGAGACATCGCACCCGCCATCGAGGCGGCGCGGGCTTGGGCCCGAGCAGCCGGCCGGGGACTCGGCGTGGTGGCGAGCGTCCTCGGGACGGCCGGCGATCCGCAGGGTCTCGCCGGGCAGGTCGCGAAGCTGGAGGCGGCGGGGGTCTGGGTTCTCCCCTCCAATGCCCAGGCCGCGCGCGCAACGGCCTGCATCGCGGGAGGCGAGCCGGTCCTGGGGCGCCTCCTGGAAGGGTGTCAGTGATGCCGCCGCTCGTTGACTTTTTCCGCCAGAAGGTTCGCGTCATCAACGTGGGACTGGAGCATTTCGCCGGAGAACTGGAGCGCCTGGGGGTGCCGGTGGTCCACGTGGCGTGGTCGCCGCCGGCTGGCGGCGACCCCAAGAAGGCGGCCCTGCTGGCCAGGCTTGCAGACGACGACGAGGAAGAGGCATGAGCATCAAGAGCGCCAACCAGACGACCCTCGACCGGTTGGTGAGTGCCCAGCCGTTCCTGGTGGACTGCCTGCCGGCCGCGCAGGCGATGGGGCTCACCGGGAAGACTGTCCTCCACGCCGGTCCGCCGCTTGCGTGGGCGCGGGC
>JBGPQZ010000020.1:0-20167 GCA_041489335.1 Methylomirabilia bacterium | reverse complement strand
TCACCGCCAGCTTCCGGGCCTGCTCGCCGAAGACCTCCTTGATGGCATTGGTCTCGTTGATGTCGCCGGCCGGCGTCGAGGTCCCGTGGGCGTTGACGTACTCGAAATCCGCCGGCGCCGCCTTGGCGTCCTTGAGCGCCAGGCGCATGGAGCGGACCGCGCCGTCCAGGGCGGGAAGCGTGATGTGGTAGGCGTCGGCCGACATCCCGTACCCCACCATCTCGACGTAGATCGTGGCGCCTCGGCGCTGGGCGTGTTCCAGCGACTCCAGCACCATGATCCCCGACCCCTCGCCCATCACGAATCCGTCGCGGCCCTTGTCGAACGGCCGGCTGGCGCGGGTGGGCTCGTCATTCCGCGTGGAGAGGGCCCGCATGGCCGCGAACCCGGCAATGGTGAGCGGCGTGATGACGGCCTCGCTCCCTCCGGCGATCATCACGTCGGCCTCGCCGTGCTGGATGATGCGGAAGGACTCCCCCAGGGCGTGGTTCCCGGTGGCGCAGGCGGTGCAGACGCACAAGTTGGGGCCCTTCAGGCCAAACCGCATGGAGATCTGGCCCGACCCCAGGTTGGTGATGATGGAGGGGATGAAGAACGCGCTGACCCGCCCCGGCCCACGCTCCAGCAGGATCTTGTGGGACTCCTCCAGGGCGGGGATCCCGCCCATGCCGGTTCCCACGAAGACCCCCATCCGGTCGCGGTCGTCGTCGGTCACCGCGAGGCCCGCGTCGTCGTACGCCATCTGGGCAGCCGCGATCGCATACTGGATGAAGAGATCCATCTTGCGGACCTCTTTCTTCTCGATCCACTGCAGGGGATCGAACTCCTTGACCTCCCCCGCGATCCGGACATCGTGCTTGCTGGCGTCAAAGCGCGTGATGGGGGCAACCCCCGAGACCCCGTGGACGAGATTATCCCAGAACTTCTCGATCCCGATGCCGTTGGGAGCCACCGCCCCCAAGCCGGTAACGACGACGCGCGTCATATCGTGCCCACCCTCTCTCTACCCTGCGTTGGCTTCTGCCCCTCCGGGAGACCGCGTGTCCGGGTCAGCGGTCGCCCGCCCGTCGACAGGCTATTCCTTCTGGTGCTCCTGGATGTAGGACAGGGCGTGCTTCACCGTGGTGATCTTCTCGGCGTCCTCATCCGGGATCTCGACCCCGAACTCCTCTTCCAGGGCCATCACCAGCTCGACCGTATCCAGGGAGTCGGCCCCCAGATCGTCGATGAACTTGGCCTCCGGGGTCACCTCCGCCTCGTCCACACCCAACTGGTCCACGATGATCTTCTTGACCCTCTCCTCGATGCTCGCGCTCACGATCGCCTCCTTCGTCTGATTCAGACTCGTTTACGAAGACCACATGCCGCCATTGACGTGGATCACCTGTCCCGTGATGTAGCCCGCCCCCTCCGAGACCAGGAAGGCCACCACGGCTGCGATCTCGCCCGCCGTGCCGAAGCGGGCCAGCGGGATCTGGGTCCGGTAGGCCTCCTTCACCCCATCCGGCAGCCCGGCTGTCATCTCGGTCTCGATGAAGCCGGGGGCCACCAGGTTCACGGTGATGCTGCGCGAGGCCACCTCCCGGGCGAGGGCCTTGGTGAGGCCCACGAGCCCAGCCTTCGCCGTCACGTAGTTCACCTGGCCGACGTTCCCCATGCTCCCGACCACCGACCCGATGTTGATGATCCGCCCGCCCTGCTTCTGCCGGAGCATCGGGCGCAACGCCGCCCGCGCGCAGTAGAAGGCCCCGCTCAGGTTCACGCGCAGGACCTCGGCCCAGTCCTCGTCCTTGAGCCGGAGCACCAGCCCGTCCCGCGTGATCCCGGCGTTATTCACCAGGATGTCCAGGCGGCCGAACTTCTCCAGGCAGGCCGCCACCAGCCTGTCCGCCTCTTCGGGGCGCCCCACGTCCGCCTGGATCGCCAGCGCCTGCCCGCCGGCCGCCGCGATGGACTCGGCCACCGCGGCCGCCGCCTCGACCCGCCGGGCGCAGAGGGCCACCGCGGCCCCCGCCTGCGCCAGGGCGCGCGAGACGGCCTCGCCGATCCCCCGCGATCCGCCGGTGACGATGGCCACCTTGCCGGTGAGGCTCATCGGAGGGCCTCCAGCGCGGCCTGGAGCGACGCCGCATCCTCGACGTTCAGGACCTTGAGGTCGGGGGCGATACGCTTGATGAGGCCGGACAGGACCCTGCCGGGCCCGATCTCGATGCAGGTCGTCACCCCTTCTTTCGCCAGCCGCAGGACCACATCCTCCCAACGAACCGGGGACGTCACCTGTCGCACCAGCGTCTCCACCAGCCTGGCCCCCTCGCTGAGCGGCTCGGCGTCCACGTTGGTGACGAGGGGAACGGTCAGATCGCGGAAGCGTAGCGTGCGCAGGACGGCCTCCAGGCGGTGGGCCGCCGGTTCGAGCAGCACCGAGTGGAACGGGGCGCTGACCGGGAGGAGTACGGCGCGCTTGGCCCCCCGAGCCTTGGCCAGGTCCGCCGCCTGCTTCACGGCCGCCGTGGCCCCCGCGATCACCGTCTGCCCGGGCCCGTTCAGATTGGCGATCTGGACCGGCCCCGCGGCGGCCGCCGCCTCGCAGGCCTGGGCCACGAGGCCCCGATCCAGGCCCAGGATGGCCGCCATGGCCCCCTCGCCCGCCGGCACCGCCTCCTGCATGAACTGTCCGCGGGCCCGCACGGTGCGGACCGCGTCGGCAAACTCGATGGCGCCGGCCGCCACCAGCGCCGAGTACTCGCCGAGGGAGTGGCCGGCCACGAACTCGCACCGCACCCCGGCCGCCCGCAGAGCGTCCAGGGCCACGATGCTGGCCGTGAGGATGGCGGGCTGCGTGTTGGCCGTCAGCCGGAGATCCGCCTCGGGTCCCTCGAAGCAGAGCCGCCGGAGGTCGAAGCCCAGCGCCGCATTGGCCTCGGCCCAGCGCGGGGAGGATCCGCCCAGCTCCCGCCCCATGCCGACCGCTTGTGATCCCTGCCCAGGGAAGACGAAGGCAATTCGCGTCATGGATGCCTCACCATCGGATGAGAACCGAGCCCCAGGTGAGCCCCCCTCCAAACGCACACAGGAGCACCAGATGCCCCGGCTGGATGCGCCCGTCCCGCACGGCCTCGTCCAGGGCGATGGGGATCGTGGCCGCCGAGGTGTTGCCGACTCGCTGCAGGTTCACGATGACCTTGTGGTCCGGCAGGCCGAGTCGCTGGCCGAGGGCGCTGATGATCCGCAAGTTGGCCTGGTGGGAGATGACGAAGTCCAGGTCACCCACCTCCAAGCCGTTCTGCTTGAGCGCGGTGAGAGCCGCGTCCTCCATGGCCCGCACGGCCAGCTTGAAGACCTCGTTGCCGGCATTCATCTTGATCTTGGCCAGGCCCTGGTCCACCACCGCTTGCGACACGGGATGCCGCGAACCGCCCCCCGGGAGCATGAGCAGCGAGCCCTTGCTCCCGTCGGAGTACAAATGCGTGGAGAGGATGCCCCGCTCCCCCTCCTCGGCGCGCAGGACCGCGGCCCCCGCGCCATCGCCGAACAGGACGCAGGTGTTCCGGTCCTGCCAGTTCAGCACCTTGGTGAGCGTCTCGGCCCCCACCACCATCACGCTGCGCACGGTACCCGCCCTGATCAGGCCGTCGGCGACGCCCATCCCGTACACGAACCCCGAACAGGCCGCCGAGATGTCGAGGGCCCCCGCCCGCTTGGCGCCGAGGCGATCCTGCAGGATGCAGGCGGTGGAGGGGAAGACCATGTCGGGCGTGGCGGTGCCCACCAGGATCATCCCCAGGTCGCCGGGATCCAGGTTGGCCGCCGCCAGCGCGGCCTGGCAGGCGTGGTAAGCCAAGTCCGAGGTGGCCTCGTCGTCGGCCGCCATGTGGCGTTCGGAGATGCCGGTGCGGGTGACGATCCACTCGTCGTTGGTATCGACGATCTTTTCCAGATCGGCGTTGGTCAGCACCCGGTCGGGTAAGAACGACCCGGTCCCGATGATCCTGCTCGGCATCAGACGCTCTGGCCTCCCCCGAGGACACCGGCCCGTCCGACGGGCCTATCCCAGGGCAACCCCCTCACGGATGTGAGCAGGCACCTCGTTCGTCACACACTCCCCGGCCGCGCGAATGGCGTTCCGGATGGCTTTCGCGGTGGAGCGGCCGTGGCCGATCATGCAGACCCCGTTCACCCCCAGGAGGGGGGCGCCGCCGAACTCGGACGAGTCGATCCGGCGCTTGAACCGCCGGAAGGCGGGGACCAGGAGGAGGGAGCCGGCCCGGCCTCTGAGGTCCCGCTTCAACTCTTCACGCAGGAGGTGGAACAGGGTGTCTGCCAGCCCTTCGGAGATCTTCAGCGCCACGTTCCCGATGAACCCGTCGCAGACGATGACATCCGCGGTGCCGCTGAAGACGTCCCGGCCTTCCACGTTGCCGATGAAGTTCAGGCAGGCCTCCTCTTCCAGCTCCTTGAAGGCCTCCCGCGTCAGCTCGTTCCCCTTGCCCTCTTCCTCGCCGATGCTGAGCAGCCCCACGCGCGGCTTCGGCTGCCCCAGGATGTCCCGCGCGTAGACGTTCCCCATGATGGCGAACTGGACGAGGTGGCGCGCCTTGCAGTCCACGTTCGCCCCCACGTCCAGGAGGACCGCCTTGTGCGTGAGCGTCGGCACCACGACGGCGATCGCCGGCCGCTCCACCCCCGGGAGCGGTCCCAGCACCAGGAGGGCGGTGGCCATCACCGCGCCCGTGTTCCCGGCGCTGACGAAGGCGTCCGCCTCGCCGCGCTTGACCAGATCCAGTCCGATCCGGATCGACGAGTGCTTCTTGCGGCGCAGGGCCGCCGACGGGCTCTCGCCCATCTCCACGACTTCGGGGGCGTGCTGCACCGTGAGCGAGAGGCCGCGGACGTCGTGCCGCGCCAGGTGCCGCTCCACGACCGCCTGGTTCCCCACCAGGACGACCGCGGCACCCAGCTCGCGGGCCGCCGTCACGGCCCCCTCGACGTTCACCTCCGGCCCGCGGTCGCCGCCCATCGCATCCAGGGCGACCCGCACCGTGTCACGTGGTGGCATGCGCGTTGGCCCGGGGGGACCCTACTCTTCCGCCTGCTTGACGACCTCGCGGCCCCGGTAGTAGCCGCAGCCCCGACAGGCGCGGTGGGGCAGGGTCATGGCCTGACAGCGGGGGCAGCGGGACAGGCCGACCGCCGTGATCCCGTCGTGGGCCCGCCGTTTGCGTGTTCGGGCATTGCTATGGCGTCGCTTTGGGAGTGGCATCGTTCATCCATCCTCGCTTGGGCTATCGTCCAGGGATAACCTTGCGGAGCAGAGCCCATCTACAAGAGCTTCCGCAAGGCCTGTAGCCGCGGATCCGTCCGAGAGATTTCGCAGCCGCACGCCCCCTGGTTCAGGTTTGCGCCGCACTGCGGGCACAGTCCCCGACAGTCGGCGCGGCAGAGTGGTTGCACGGGCAGGTTGAGGAGGAGATTCTCGCGCAGGAGGTGATCCGTGTTGATCCGGCCATCCTCCAGATACGTCACGTCCAGCTCGTCCGGACTCAAGGCGCGCTCGTCCTCGACGGGCCCCGGGAGCGCGACCTCGCAATACAGGTCGAAGCGATCCTGCGCCTGGTAGCGGAACGGCTCGAGGCAGCGGCTGCAGACGAGCGCCAGCCCCCCGACGAACGTTCCGCCGATGACCAACCCGCGCCCAGAGCGGTCAATCCGCAAATCCGCCCGAGCGGTTGCCGGACCCTCCCACAGTCCCGCCGAATCGCCGAGATCCAGTGGTTCCTCCGGGACGGCTACGTCGAGCCCTTCCGGCGGAATACGCGATACTTCTATCAACATGTAAGGACCATCAAGTTGCTGAAAAAGCGGGCGTAGTATACTGACGCCCCTGAGGGGTGTCAAGGAAAAAGCCGCCCTGTTATGGATCGTGACCAAACCGGAAAATTCAAGACTGACGCGGGGTTGCAGCCCCGCACCTCTCGTACGAGTACTGCTCTAGCGCCCCGAAAAAGTACGGGATCTCGTAAGCCGCGGACTCCGGCGAATCGGAGCCGTGGACGGCGTTCTCCTGGACATTGCTCGCCAGGTCCTTCCGAATCGTGCCCGGCTCGGCCTTGGCCGGGTCTGTCGCCCCCATCAGTTGGCGCACCCGCCCGATCGCCCCCGGCCCCTCGAGGATCATGGCCACGATGGGGCCCGAGGACATGAACGCCGTGAGGCCCGCGAAGAACGGCCGCTCACGGTGGACCTGATAGAACCCCTCGGCCTCGCGGCGATCCAGGCACACCATCTTGAGGGCCCGGATCGTCAGGCCGGCATCCTCGAAGCGGCGGAGTACCTCGCCGATCTTCCCCCGCCGGATTGCATCCGGCTTCACCATGACCAACGTTCGCTCGATCATCGCTCTCCTCTCACTCCTCCCCGAATCGTGGCTGGCGCTTCACCAACACACGAGGAGGCGACCGGGGCTCCCTCCCGATCGCCTCCCCCGCAAGCCCTGCCCGGCCGCCCACGACCGCCGGTCGTCGGCTACCCCCGCTTCGTCGTCTTCCGTTTCGGCGTGCCCCTTCGGTTGGCGGCCGGTTTCGGCTTGGCGGCCGCCTTCCGCTTCGGCGTCGCTCCGCGCTTGGCGGCCGGCGTTCGCCTGGGCCGAGCCTTGGGTGGCCTCACCGATTTCCCCCGGCCGCGCTTCACCGCAGGACGGGCCGCCACCAGCACGGCTGACACCGCCTTGCCTATCTCGGCAGGACTCTTGACCACGGCGATGCCGGCCGTTTGCATGGCCGCCATCTTCTCGGCGGCGGTGCCCATGCCGCCGGAGATGATGGCGCCCGCATGACCCATCCTCCGCCCGGGTGGGGCGGTCTGCCCGCAGATGAAGCCGGCCACCGGCTTCCGCACCTGCCTTGACGAAGGCGGCCTCCTCCTCCTCGGCCGTCCCGCCGATCTCGCCGATCATCAGGATGGCGTCGGTCTCGGGATCCGCCTGGAACAGCCGCAGGGCGTCCACGAACGTCGTCCCGATGATGGGATCGCCCCCGATGCCCACGCAGGTCGACTGCCCGATCCCACGTGCCGTAAGCTGGCCGACGGCCTCGTAGGTGAGGGTGCCGCTCCGGGAGATCACGCCCACTCGGCCGGGCCGGTGGATGCGGGCCGGCATGATGCCGACCTTCGCCTTGCCCGGCGAGATGAGGCCGGGGCAGTTTGGCCCCACCAGCCGCGACGCGCGGCCGGCCAGCGCGCGGTGGACCCGCACCATGTCCAGCGTGGGAATGCCTTCCGTTTGGGGTCCAGGGCCACGAGGCGCCCGTCATCCGTCACCACCAGGGGGTTGATCTCGAGAAGCGAGCAGTCCTGCCCCTCGAAAACCCGGTACAGTCGGGTCGCGAAGTCGCCCAGGCCCTTCACCTCGTCCCCGCGGAGCCCGAGCCCGAAGGCCAGCTTCCGGGTGTGGAACCCCCGGACGCCCGTGGCCGGGTCCACCTGGACCTTCACGATGGCCTCGGGGCGGGTGCGGGCCACCTGCTCGATCTCCATCCCGCCGGCGCTGGACGCCATGATCACCGGCAGCCCCGCCTGGCGGTCGATGACGATGCCCAGGTAGAGCTCCTGCCGGATGGCCGCGCCCTCCTCCACCAGCACCCGCTTCACGCGCTGCCCCTCGGGCCCGGTCTGGTGGGTCTTGAGCATCATCCCCAGGATCTCACCGGTCACCCGCTCGGCCTCGTCGGGGGACGTGGCCAGCTTGACGCCGCCCCCCTTGCCGCGGCCGCCGGCGTGGATCTGGGCCTTCACGACCCCCGTCCCTCCCAGCTCCTCGGCGACGGCTCGGGCCTCGGCGGGCGAGCCGGCCACTCGGCCCCGCGGGATCGGGACACCCGCCTCGGCCAGGATCGCCTTGGCCTGGTACTCGTGGATCTTCATAGTCGCTCCGCGTTAGCTCATGGCTCGTGGCTTCGGTCTCACCCGCCCAGCAGTCGCCTCAGCATGTGCCGCGTCATCTCGCGGCCCATGGCGGCGATCGATTCCGTCAGCGGGATCTCCTTGGGGCAGCTCTCCACACAGTTCTGGGCGTTCGCGCAATCCTCCAACCCCCCCACGCCCATCAGGGCGTCCAGCCGCTCCCGCGCGTTCATGCGCCCCGTGGGGTGCATGTTGAAGAGCCGCACCTGCGAGATCGCCGCGGCACCCACGAAGGCGGAGGTCCGCGTCACCTGCGGGCAGACCTCCAGGCAGCAGCCACAGGTCATGCAGCGGGACAGGCTGTAGGCCACGGCGCCCGTCTCCGGGTCCACGCGCGGCCCGGGCCCCAGACTGTAGGTCCCGTCCAGCGGGATCCAGGCCCGGACGCGCTTCAGGGCGTCGAACATCCGCATCCGGTCCACCACCAGGTCCCGCACCAGCGGGAACTTGGTCAGGGGCTCCAGCACGATGGGTTGGGGCAGCTGATCGATGAGCGCGCTGCAGGCCTGGCGCGCCTTCCCGTTGATGAGCATGCTGCAGGCGCCGCAGACCTCCTCCAGGCAGTTGCAGTCCCAGGAGACCGGTGTCGTCCGGCGGCCCTCGGCGGTCATCGGATCCCGTCGGATATCCATCAGGGCGGAGATCACGTTCATCCGCGGCTTCCGGGGCAGATGAAACTCCTCCCAGCGGTAGGGCGCCGTCGGCCCCTCCTGCCGCTTGATCCGCAGCACAACCGTTGTCGTCCCCATGTGTGCCTCGCCCCCCATTTCGTCGACTATGAGCCATCAGTATTGGTCATTTGCCGTTCAGGGCTCAGTACTTGCGCGCCTCCGGCGTCAAGAGCGACGTCTCCACCGGGGCGTAGCTGATCGAGGGTCCGTCCGGCGTCCAGGTGGCCAGCGTCGTCTTCAGCCACTGGGCGTCGTTGCGCTCCGGGAAGTCCGGCTTGTAGTGGGCCCCCCGGCTCTCGTCGCGCTGGAGCGCCCCCACGGTGATTACCCGGGCCAGCTCCAGCATGTTCCAGAGCTGGCGGGTGAACGCGACGGCCTGGTTCGACCAGCGCGCGGTGTCGTTGATGTCGATCCGCGTCCACCGCTCCATCAGGGCGCGCAGGGCGGCGTCCGCGGCCGCGAGCTTGTCGTTGTACCGGACCACGGTCACGTTCTCGGTCATCAGCTCGCCCATTTCCTTGTGGAGGCCGAACGGGTTCTCCGTCCCGTGGAGGGCGAGGATGCGGGCGTAGGCCTCCTCCTGCCGCCTCCGCTCCGCCTCGTAGACGGCACTCTCGACCGCCTCGCAGGAGCGCTCCACTCCCTTGGTGTAGCTCGCCATGGCCGGCCCCGCCAGCATGCCCCCGTAGAAGCAGGAGAGCAGCGAGTTGGCCCCCAGCCGGTTGGCCCCGTGGTACTCGTAGTCCGCCTCACCGGCCGCGAACAGCCCGGGAATGTTCGTCTGATGATTTCGCGGACTCCCCACCACGGGATCGCCGGAATGATCCGCCTCGTAGTCGATCCACAGGCCGCCCATGGAGTAGTGCACGCCCGGGAAAACCTTCATGGGAACCTTGCGCGGGTCGTCCCCGATGAACTTCTCGTAGATCTCCAGGATGCCCCCCAGCTTCCGATCCAGGGTGGCCTTGGGGATGTGGCTCACGTCCAGGTAGACCATGTCCTGGCCGTCGATGCCCAACTTCAGGACGCGGCAGATGTAGTAGATCTCCCGCGTGGCGATGTCGCGGGGCACCAGGTTCTTGTACTTGGGGTACTTCTCCTCGAGGAAGTACCAAGGCTTCCCGTCGCGCGGGACCCACATCCGCCCGCCCTCGGACCGGGCGGACTCGCTCATGAGGCGCACCTTGTCCTCGCCCGGAATGGCCGTGGGGTGGACCTGGATGAACTCGCCGTTGGCGTAGAGGGCCCCTTGCTGGTAGGCCGCGGACGCCGCCGAGCCGGTGCAGACCACCGAGTTCGTGCTCTTCCCGAAGATCATGCCGCAGCCGCCCGTGGCCAGGCAGACCGCGTCCGCCGGGAAGGTCCGGATCTCCATGCTGCGCAGATCCTGCGCCGCGATCCCCCGGCAGACACCCTCCGCGTCCTTCACCACCGACAGGAACTCCCAGAACTCGAACTTCTCCACCAGGCCGGCCGCCTCGTGCTTCCGGACCTGCTCGTCCAGCGCGTAGAGGAGCTGCTGCCCGGTCGTCGCGCCGGCGAAGGCGGTCCGGCTGTAGAGCGTGCCGCCGAAGCCGCGGAAGTCGATGTGGCCCTCGGGGGTTCGGTTGAAGGGCACGCCCATCCGGTCCAGGAGGTAGACGATCCCCGGCGCCGCCTCGCACATGCCCTTGGCGAGCGGCTGATTGGCGAGGAAGTCGCCGCCCTTGACGGTCTCGTAGAAGTGGATCTGGGGGCTGTCCCCCTCCCCCTTGGTATTCACGGACGCGTTGATCCCGCCCTGCGCACACACCGAGTGGGAGCGTTTGACCGGGACCATGGAGAAGAGCTGGCAGGGCACGTTCGCCTCCGCCAGCTTGATGACGCTCATCAGCCCGGCCAGGCCGCCCCCCACCACGATCGCCTTGGGTCTCGCCGCCATGACGCCCCTCCCCTACTTGAAGGAAAACAAGATGTGAATGCCCATGGCGCTCATCATGACGAAAACGGCCAGGCTGACGGCCGTCATGGTGCGCTGCGCCGAGGCGCTCACGGTCAGCCCCCACTTGTACGCCAGGTTGAACAGGCCGTGGGAAAAGTGGTAGCACGCCGACAGGACCCCAAGGATGTAGACCACCTTCTCGGGGGTGGGGGCGAAGTAGCGGGCCATGTAGGCGTAGTCGATGGTCTGGCCGAAGAAGACCCCCTGCACCCGGGTGTTCCAGACGTGGTAGCCGATGAAGAAGAGGAGGAGCACCCCGGAGATCCGCTGGAGGAGGTAGGCCAGGTTGTGGTAGCGGAGCCCGACGCCCTGGCCGGGTCGCAGGAAGTCGCCCTCGGCCGCGATCACGAGCCCGTAGATGCCGTGGAAGAGGAGTGGCGCGAAGACCAGGCCGATCTCCATCACCGGAAGGTAGGGGAGACCCGTCAGGAACTGCACATGGTGGTTGAACGCTTCGGCCCCCCGGATGGCAAAGGCGTTCCCCAGGAAATGCTGCACCAGGAAGATTCCGATCGGCAGGATCCCGGTGAGGGAATGCCACCGGCGGAGGTAGAAGTGCCAGAGGTCAGGACTCCCCATGTTGCGTTCCTCCCCTCGGGGGCCTCGACACCACCCGCCCGGGGTGACCTGCGGGTCCCCCGTCCCCCAGGCCACCCCGATGCACGCAACCAGAAGACCGGTCCTAAGACTTTCTGGACTTGAGCGGCGGCTTGCCGCTCGGCTTCACGGCGGCCTTGGCCTCCGCTTCTTTCAGCTTCTCTTCCAGACCCTGCTTCTCCTGGATGAGGTCGGCGAGCTGCTTCTTCACGGCCTCCGCATCGGCCTTGAGCGCGGTGACCTCGCCCTTGAGGTTTATGTTCTCCTTCTGCAGGGTGGCCACCTGGGCCTTGAGCTGCCCGCTCTCCTTCTTGTAATCGGGACCGCAGCCCGTGACCAGCACGGCCACGCACAGGAGAAGCCCCGCCATCACACACGTCTTCCGCATCCTGCGTCTGCCTCCCTTCCCGTCAGCCATCAGCCGTTGGCCATTCGCCACTCGCCCGGACACACACGCCAAGGGCTAACGGCCAATGGCTGCTCGTCACAGCTTCGTTTCCGCCACCGTCCGGCGAACGCTCTCCAGGCTCTTCTGCACGAGCGCCCGCTCGTCCTCCGTCAACCGGATCTCCAGTACCCGCTCCACGCCGCCGGCCCCGATCACGGCCGGCACGCCGAAGTACGTCCCGCGGATCCCGTACTCCCCCTCCAGGTAGGCGGCGCAGGGCAGGACCCGCTTCTTGTCTTTGAGATAGGCCTCGGCCATGGTGATGGCCGCCGCCGCCGGGGCGTAGTAGGCGCTCCCCGTCTTGTAGAGGGCCACCAACTCCCCACCGGCCTTCCGCGTACGCTCCACGATGGCCTCGATCCGGTCCGCCGGCAGAAGCTCCGTCACGGGGATCCCGCCCACCGAACAGCACCGGGTGAGCGGCACCATGTCGTCGCCGTGGCCCCCCAGGACGAAGGCCTGGACGTCCTCGACGGAGACGCCGACCTCCATGGCCACGAAGGCGCGGAACCGGGCCGAATCCAGCACGCCCGCCATGCCCACGACCTGTTGCTTGGGAAAGCCCGTCACCTGCTTGAAGGCATAGACCATGGCGTCCAGGGGGTTACTGATCACGATGCAGAAGGCGTGCGGACAGGCCTGTGTGAGATTCGCCGCCACCTCGCTGATGATCTTGATGTTCGTGCCGAGCAGATCCTCGCGGCTCATCCCCGGCTTGCGCGGGATTCCGGCGCTGATGATGCAGACATCCGCGCCGGCCACCTCGTCATAGGAACTGGTTCCGACGAGCCGGGCGTCGGCGCCGCCGATGGGGAGGAGCTGCGTGATGTCCAGGGCCTTCCCCTTGGCCGCCCCCTCGGCGGCGGGGATGTCGAACAGGACCACGTCCCCCAGCTCCTTCGCGGCGGCCAGGTGCGCCAGGTTTCCCCCGATCTGACCCGCACCGATCAAGCCGATCTTCTTGCGTGCCATGGCTGTCTCCCCCCTGTGTGGCCGGGACGCTACATGCGGGCGATGATGGCGCTGGCGAATTCGGAGCACCTCACCTCGCGTGCCCCCTCCATCAGCCGCGCGAAGTCGTAGGTGACGACCTTCTCGCCGATGGTCGCCGACATCGCCTCGACGATCTTCTGGGCCGCCTCGGTCCAGCCCAGGTACTCCAGCATCATCACCCCGGAGAGGATCACCGACCCCGGATTCACCTTGTCCTGGCCGGCGTACTTGGGGGCGGTGCCGTGCGTGGCCTCGAAGATCGCGTGGCCCGTGTCGTAATTGATGTTCCCGCCCGGCGCGATGCCGATGCCGCCCACCTGGGCGGCCAGGGCGTCCGAGATGTAGTCGCCGTTCAGATTCAGGGTCGCCACCACATCGTACTCGGCCGGCCGCATCAGGATCTGCTGCAGGAAAGCATCGGCAATCACGTCCTTGACCAGGAGCTTCGACCCGGGGTTCCCGCCGCAGTCGTCCCAGCCCACCGCCACGTCGGCGAACTCTTCCCTGACCAGCTCGTAGCCCCAGCGGCGGAAGCCCCCCTCGGTGTACTTCATGATGTTGCCCTTGTGCACCAGGGTGACGTTCTTCCGCCGGTGCGCGAGGGCATAGCGGATCGCCGCGCGGACCAGCCGCTTCGTCCCCTCGACCGACACGGGCTTGATCCCGATGCTGGACGTCTCGGGGAAGCGGATCTTCTTGACCCCCATCTCCCGCCGAAGGAACTCGACAATTTTCCGGGCCTCTGCCGTCCCCGCCTCCCACTCGATGCCCGCGTAGATGTCCTCGGTGTTCTCGCGGAAGACCACCATGTCCACCAGTTCGGGGTGCTTGACGGGCGAGGGCACCCCCCGAAACCAGCGGACCGGCCGCAGGCAGACGTACAGGTCGAGCATCTGCCGCAGCGCCACGTTGAGGGAGCGGAAGCCGCCGCCCACCGGCGTCGTCAGGGGACCCTTGATCGCAACCAGGTACTCCCGGATCGCCTCCAATGTATCGTCCGGCAGCCAGACCTCTCGGCCGTAGACCCGGTTCGCCTTCTCGCCCGCGTACACCTCGAACCAGGCGATGCGGCGGGCTCCCCCGTAGGCCTTGGCCACCGCCGCGTCCAGGACCCGCCGTGCAGCGGGCCAGATGTCCACTCCCGTTCCATCCCCTTCGATGAAGGGAATGATGGGCACCTCGGGCACCGAGAGCTTCCCGGCCTGAATCGCGATGCGCCTGCCGTCTGCAGGCGGAACGAGCGTCACGGGCGTCGCCATGCTTCCCCCCTCAGGGCTTCGGAGGTATTCGTGGTTGAGTGCATCCCACCATGCGCGTCGAACGTAGTGTCACAGGCGGGCAGAGAGTGCGGAAAAACTCTGGAGCCGCTTGGCCTGATTCTGGTAACACAGGGGGGTAATGAGTGTCAAGCGCAAATCCCCCCGTGCCATCTGCAGGGCGCGAAAGTCGCGGCGGCCGCCCCGTGGCGTCAGTGGGCGAGGATCACATCCGCGACCTCCATCGCGCCGGCGACGACATCGGCCAGGAGTCGCCCGGGGTGCGTCCAGTCTCCCACGGCCAGAAGGCCCGGCCAGCCGGTCTCGTGCGGCATCCCCTGCCGCCCCAGCCAGCTCTGGCTCTCGCGGGCAAACCGGACGGCCGCCGACGGCCGCCCCCACAATGCCTCCAGCCGCGAGCTCGACAGGACCTCTTGCCCAGCGCAGGCATCGGCCACCCCCGGGACGATCTGGTCCAGTGCGCGGAGGAGCGCCGGCCCGAGCGTGGCGCCGTCCCCCGGGCGGGGGACGGCGACGAACCGCCCCAGGCAGACGCAGCGGAGCGTGGCCGGCGTGACCCGGCCAGCTGGGGCCGCCAGCACGCGCACGCACACGCAATTCTCGTCCCGGGCCGGCCGGCCGCCGTCCTGGACGACCAGGCAGTGGCTGCCCAGCTCCGACGGGAGCAGGGCCTGCGGCAGCGTGAGTCCCATCCCCTGGGCCACACGCAGCGGCGCCCACGACCCGTCCAGGACGCGAGGGCGTTCGTACCAGGCGCGTCGCTGCGGCAGGAGATCCTTCGCCAGGATCCCGGGAGGGACATCCGCCACCACCCATCGGGCGCGAATCGTGTCCCCCGCCTTGGTCACCACGCCGACCACCCGCCCCTTCTCGACGAGACAGCGGCGCACGGGGGTCTCGCAGCAAAGCTCCCCGCCGTCCCGCGCGAGCCGGGCGCACAGGGCCTCCACCAGGCCGCCCGCGCCCCCGGCGATGTTGACCGCCCCCTGCCGCAGCCGCACGAGGGCCAGGGCGGCCTCCAGCGTCGAGCACTCGTCCGCGTCGCGGAGGAGGAGGGACCAGAGGCACGCATCCACGACCTGCCGGCTGGCCCCGCCCAGCCCGTGCCCCTCGAGCGTCGCCCGAAACGGCGTCTGAAGCGCCCGCTGGACGGCGCGGACCCTATCCTTTCCGGCTCCCCAGAGACCGCGGACGGTGAGCAGATACCGGCAGCGCAGATGCGCCCGCCAGTCCCTCGGCGGGAGCGGCGGCAACTCGCGGGCGAGCGCCTCGCGATCTCGGACGAGGTCGTCCAGTTCGGAGAAGAGCGCCCGCCATCCCGCCTCGTCCTCGGGGAGCTCGCGCCGGATCTCGGCCCACCAGCGCTCCGCCTCGGCGTAGAGGCTCACGCGGTGGCGCGGCAGGGCGACCTGGAGGATGGGATCGCAGGGGCGCGTGGAGAGCTTGATGCCCAGCCGCTCCAAGGCGATGACCGCCGGGCCGTTCGCGCCCCACCCGGCGAGGAGCGTCGTCCCCACATCCACGGGCTGCTCGTCCAGTGCGACCGACCGGCAGACCCCGCCCGGCGATCCGGCGCGCTCCAGGACGAGGACGCTCTGCCCCGCCCGGGCCAACAGGGCGGCGCTGATGAGGCCGCCGATCCCCGCCCCCACGACGATGGAGTCGTAGCGTTCCCTGAATCGGCTGGGCCGCTCTGCCGGCGAGACCTCGTCGGGAACGGACTGCCCTGGAGCCTCGAGTGCCTCCGGCGGTTCGCCCAGGGGGGCGTCAGGGCGATCGGGGGACTGGCCGAACAGCTCGGGCTGGGCCGGCGGTTGGGCCGCGGGATCGGGGGTGGATTCTCGTGCAGGGCTCACGCGCGGTTCCCCGGGGCTCACTCGCGACCGCGGATGGCCAGGCGGATCGGCGTGCCACGGAAGCCGTAGCGCTGGCGCAGGCAGTTCTCGAGGTAGCGCATGTAAGAGAAGTGCAGGTCGCCCCGGTTCGTCGCGAAGCAGACGAAGGTGGGCGGCTTGACGGCGGTCTGCGTCACATAGCGGACGCGGACAGACCGGCCCCGCTCCGCCGGCGGCGGTCGGCGCGTCACGGCCTCCTGCACGACCGCGTTCAGCTCGGCCGTCGGGACCCGGCGCGCCCGCTCCGCCGCCACCGCGTCGATCAACTCGAACAGGGACAGCACGCGCTGGCCGGTCAGGGCCGAGATGAAGACCGTGGGCGCATAGGCAAGATATTTGAACTTCTCCTGGAGGACGAGCTCGAACTCCTCAGCCGCCCGGGCCTGCCCTTTCCGGAGGTCCCACTTGTTCACGACCAGGATGCTGGCGCAGCCGGCCTCGTGCGCCTCGCCGCCGATCTTCGTGTCCTGCTCCGTGGCGCCCTCCAGACCGTCCAAGAGGATCAGGGCGACGTCGGCCCGGCGCACGGCCGAAAGCGCCCGGGAGACGCTGTAGCGCTCCACGGAGCGGCCCAGGCGGCCCTTGGCCCGGATGCCGGCGGTGTCCACCAGGATGTAGTCCTTGCCCTGGTACGTGAAGCGGGTGTCCACCGCATCGCGCGTGGTCCCCGGCTCCTCGCTCACCACGACGCGCTCGGTCCCCAGGATCCGGTTGATCAGCGACGACTTCCCCACGTTGGGGCGCCCCACTACCGCCACCGTGATCGCGCCGGAGTCCTCCGGCAGGGCCTCGCGCTCCGGGACGGCCGCGGCGATCGCGTCCAGCAGGTCGCCGGTCCCCTGCCCCTGCTCGGCCGACACCACGTGGACGGGGTCGAACCCCAGCCGGTAGAAGTCGGCCCCCAGCGCCGTCTGGCTAACGGCGTCCACCTTGTTGGCCACCAGCAGGATCGGCTTGGTCGCGCTCGACCGAAGCAGCCGCGCCACCTCGGAATCCGTCGGAGTGAGCCCGTCCTTCGCATCCACCAGCAGCAGGATGGCATCCGCTTCCGCCACCGCCTGGGTCGCCTGGGCGCGCACGGCCGCCATGATCCCGACCCCCTCCGGCTCGTATCCGCCGGTGTCCACCAGGACGAAGCGGCGCCCGACCCATTCCAGCTCGCCGTACTGGCGGTCGCGGGTCACCCCGGGCGAATGGTCCACGATGGCCCGCCGGCCACCCACCAGGCGGTTGAACAGCGTGGACTTGCCGACGTTCGGCCGGCCCACGATGGCAATAATCGGAACGGACACAACGAACCTCCCCGATGCAAACTTGTACCACACGTAGGCCCGTTTACCAACCCCGTTGCTTCAGCGCCCAATTGCCGCAATGGAACCGCCGGACTCGCAACCTACCCATGCGCTCTTCTGGAACCGCGAAGCACAACTCCGGCCTCACGGGCCTCGATGGGCGCGGACCCCCGGTCATCCGTACCACGCCGTTCCGGCTTTCTTGGCCGTGTGCGTGTCGCTTCGGGGGTTAGAGCGTGGCGACCAGGACCACGACGAAGAGGAGGGTGAGACCGACCTCGGACCAGCCCAGGCGGCGGAGGTTGAGCTGCGCCTCCTGCCGGCGCAGGCCGATCGCCGTGCGGCCACCACCGCCCCGCCATTTCACAATCCGATTCCTCTGCCGTTCACTTCGGCTGCACCTTGACGCGACGCGACACGCGCCGAGCCACGCGCAGACCGACTTTCACGCCATGGCGAAGGGCCTTGGCCTCGATCGTGGCTTTCCGCACGACCTCTCTTCCCTTCGACACCACTCTCGCAGGAGCCGATTCGTCGCCTCCGAGCTGTCCTTTCGCGCGCTCCAGCCCGGTCCTCGCAACCTCGACCGCGTGGCCAAGTCGCTCCAGCGCGTCCAGGCCGGCCCCTTTGATTGCCTCCGCCTCACGCTCCAGCTCGGCCAGACCCTGGCCGAGTTGCCCGGCCGCCTCTCCGCCGGCCTTCTCAACCTTCCCGCGCAGGACCAGCAGCTTCCCCTCGAACTGCTTCAGGTATCCTTCGTACTCGTGGAGCGTCGCCATAAGGTGCCGTCGGAATCCCCGCATCTCCGTAGGAGCCATGACCGCCTCCTCTCTCCTGGACATCCGTTGACGACCGCCGCTCGCTCCCCGGATACCCGACTGCAAAGCTGGGCGCGAGCGGCCCCGGCTTCACGGCGCCTCGGCCGTCAGCACGATACTCACCCGGCCCGAACGATTGACGCGCTCATATCCAACGCAGAAACTGCCGGATCTCTCTGCTGCTCCCTCCCTCCGATCGTGATGGTCCAATCAGTCCGGACGATCACATCCGTCGCAGTCCGCCCTCGCGTGAGGCCCACAATACCTGCCATCAGTACTGCCCGGACCTCTACCCCTCCCCGCTGCATCATGTCAAATCCATGCTCGAACGCAGCATAGAAGCTGGGCTGGGGATTGTCAATGCGCGCTTGACTGCTATGGGGTCGAGCGGTGCCCGGTCGGAGGGAGCGTTGCTTCCCGGTGGCTCCCTATGCCGCACGAATCAGGGCGCGAGGAGGAGCGGCTTTCAATCACCCGACGCTGCGTTGGATCTTACGGGTTCCTTCCCTCCAGATTCTCAACCATACTCGAGCGAACTCTTTGGGAAATTCACTCTGTATATCGGACTACGCTCTAGAGAAATTCGAGTCACGCCCGCCCGCGCCACCACAGCAGCCCCAAGCCCAGGACGAAGGCCAATGCCACCCCTCCCCCCGCCGCGTACGCGGCCGCGACCCCGAACCATTCCGCGATCGTACCGACGAAGAGCGACCCAATGTCAACGGAAAATGCCGAACTATTCGCCGGTTTAGAGGGAAGGCGGCTTCCCCGGACAGGACGAATCTGAACACTGGGAGAAGCGGTTCTCTCTACGGTGAAGAACGGGCAAGAGAGGTCGTCAGCCTGCGGGTAGCTAAAACGGTTCAAGCAAGGACGGGATTCGAGCGCGCGTTCCTGGCGCCGCTTCCTGACCGCTTTCAAAGGTTCAGTTCACTTGCGCGGCCCCGCCACCTTGACCAGCGGGAGGACGCCCTCCAGTTCCCCTTTCATAACGGGATGCTGATTGCCGCCCAGGGCGCGGGACTTCTGCACCACCTGCTGCTCGACGTACTCGTAGAGCTCCTGGAGGGAGACGATCCCGTCGCGGTTCAGGTCAGCCGCTCCCTGGAGGCCTTGGATGAGGTAGTAGGTGAAAAGTCCGTGGCCGAACTCCCCGACTTCGAGAGAGACCTCGTTGGGGCGGGAGGCGGTAATGATCGCCCGCCCCTTGGAGCGCGTGAGCCGCTCGAGGAAGAGCTCGTCGACGTTCACGGCCCGGGTCTTCTTGGCGGCGAAGGTGCGGCCCCCCGCCGCGCCGCTGTAGCAGGCGTCCAGAAAGACCACGACCCGCTCCGCCTCGATCCGCCCGAAGATGGCTTGCAGCTCGTCCATGGGGAAGGCAGTGGCATAGAGGTCATCGGGGTCGGCATCGCTGGGGATCAGATACTTGGCGAGGCCGTCCCGCTCGATCCCCCGCTGGTCCGTCTCGGGCGCGCCGTGGCCAGCGAAGAAGATGACGACCGTGTCGTCCTTCTGGGCGGAGCGCGCGAGGAAGGTTCCAAGAGCCCACTTGAGGTTCCGGTAGGTGGGCTTCCGGTCGGTCCGGTCCGTCAGCAGCAGGACATGCTCGGGCTTGAACCCCGCGGGGCCGGTCAGAACCTGGTGGACAGCCTCGGCATCGGGGACCGAATAGCGAAGCCGCGGGATCTCCGGGCTCTCATACCGGCCGATGCCGACGATGACAGCCCACCGGTTCGGGGGCGGGGGCGGCGGAGGCACCACAGCCACGGCCGGCTTCGGCTTGTTGAAAAAGACGGTCCGGACGTCCTGGCTCGTTGTCCCGTCCGGCTCGCTGGCACTCACCACGATGGCGTTGGGCCCCTCCCGGAGGGTCACGGGCGCCGTCACGACCTATCCCGGCCTGGCGCCCTTCAGCAAGGCCGGGCTCGGTGGCAACACCTGCTGCGTCTGCCGCGGGCCGCGCTTCGACCTCGACCGCTACGGCCGCCTCGCGCTCCCCAACGCGGTCACGTGCTCGGTCTGGCTCTACGACAACGCAGGCAACCTCATCGGCGAGGTCGGCCAGTACGGCAACTTCGACTCGCAGTTCGTCAACCCCCACACGGCGGCGGGCAAAGAGGGCAAGCCGACCGTCGCCGTGCCCGAGATTCCCCTGGCGTGGCCGACCGGCGCCGGACTCAGCGAGGACCACCTCTACATCAACGACACGTACTGCCGCCGCGCCGTGCGGGTCGAC
>JBGPQZ010000019.1:0-20178 GCA_041489335.1 Methylomirabilia bacterium | reverse complement strand
GATGGGAATGTTGCTCCCCATCTCGCGCGCCATCTTCACCGCACCCATGGCCATGTAGCGGAGCAGCGTCTGGTTCGCGTATTCGCGCGCGCCCTTGGAGACCTGCAGGATCACCGCCGACTTCGACTCGGCGCAGCCGATGATGATGGCCTGCAGTTGCTCCATGTTGTTGAAGTTGTAGGCCGGGATGGCGTAGCCGCCCTCCATGGCCTTCTTGAACGCCTCGCGGGTGTTGACAACCCCAACCTCCTCATAATACCGCTTCATGCGCGTCTCCTTTCTGCCCGGGCCTATCGGGAAATCGTCCTGAGATCCAAGACGGTGCGTTCTGCCCGCTGTGCCCTCAAGCGGAAACTGATATTATGCCTTTTTCCCCCCGCCGACAATATCAATCCGCCCCACGTCCGCCCGACGGAATGAATCCGCAGATTACACAGATTGGGCAGATTAGATAAGGGCACAGGGCCGGGGGGAATCTGCGAGAATCTGCGTAATCTGCGGTTCCGTCTGGGGCTTGGGTTTTTGTCCACGAGGCCACGGCACGGCAAGGTAAAGCACCGGAGGCATTTGCGATTGCCAGACGACTCCACCTGAGGTAAGGTTCGCCAGCGCATTTCCCGCAACCCCCGCTCCGCCCGCCCGCGCCGGGGATTGCTCGGCGCGCGGTGGTTTCAGGAGGCCCATGACCAATCGCGAGCGCATCCTGGCCGTGATGGACAAGCGGAGCCCCGATCGCATTCCCTGGGTCGCGCGGCTGGACCTTTGGCACCACGCCCGGCTCGCCGAGGGGAACCTGCCGGCCCGCTTCCGCGGGATGAGCCCGGTGGAGGTCGGCCGGGCCCTGCGCACGGGCCATCCCGCGCGGGGCGGGCGCATCTTCACGACCCGCTACGAGGGCCTGGAGGTGCGCACGGAGCAGGCGCCGGGTGTCCTGCGCCAGCGCTTCCTCACGCCGGTCGGCGAGGTCACCTTCGGCCACATCCTCACCGATACGGTCTCTGGGACCACCGACCAGGGGCTCCCCCTGGAGCACCCCATTCAGAAGGTCGAGGACTACCGCGTCCTGGAGTACATCGCCGAGCACACCTACTACGATCCCTGCTACGAGGACTACCTGGCCTACGAGGCGGCCGTCGGGGACGACGGCTTCCCCATGGTTTCCTGCGGGGACTGCCCGTTTCATCACTTCCTGCTGCGCCTGTGCGGGTACAACACCGCCTACTTCGAGGCGGTGGATCACCCGCAGGAGTTCGAGCGCCTGCTCGCGGTGATGACCCAGGTGGAGAAGGAGCGCCTCTGGCCGGTGGTGGCGGACTCCCCGGCGCGGCTCATCCTGCACGGGGTCCACTTCGATTCGCAGATGACCCCGCCCCACCTGTTCCGGCAGTACATCACCCCCTACTACCGGGAGTTCAGCGCCCTCCTGCACGCGCGCGGCAAATGCCTCACCTGGCACGCGGACGACGACAGCAGGGACATCCTGGGCGAGGTGAAGGCGGCGGGCTTCGACATGGCCGAGTGCTTCTGCACGGCCCCCATGGTCGAGGTGACCCTGGCGGAGGCGCGCGCCGCCTGGGGGACGGACGTCGTCATCTTCGGGGGTGTTCCCTCCATCGTCCTGGAGCCGACCTTCCCCGAAGACGAGTTCGAGGCGTACATGCGCGGCGTCTTCCGCGTCATCGCGCCCGGCGACGCCTTCATCCTGGGCGTGGCGGACAATGTGATGCCCACGTCCCTCATCGAGCGGGTGGAACGCATCTCCGAGCTGGTCGAGCGGCACGGGACCTATCCGGTGCAACCGTACTGAGGCCGCGCGGCGCAGACCGATCGGACTCCGGCGCGGTAACTCCGGGCAACCCAAGGAGGCTGGCATGGCGGACTACGAGGCGTTGAAGCAGGCGGTCATCACGGGCAAGCTGGCGCAGGTGAAGGAGCTGGTCCAGAAGGCGCTCGACGCGGGGGCGGCCGCGCAGGAGGTCCTGGACCAGGCGCTGATCCCCGCCATGGACACGGTGGGCCAGAAGTTCTCCGACCACGAGTACTACATCCCCGAGATGCTGATCGCCGCCCGGGCCATGCAGGGGGGGATCGGGATCTTGAAGCCGCTCCTGGCCGCGGCGGGCAGCAAGCCGCGCGGCAAGGTGGTGATCGGCACCGTCAAGGGGGACCTGCACGACATCGGCAAGAACCTGGTTTCCCTCATGCTCCAGGGGGGCGGGTTCGAGGTGGTCGACCTCGGCGCCGACGTGAAGCCGGAGCGGTTCGTGGAGGCGGTGCACGCCAACCGCCCCGACTTCGTCATGATGAGCGCCTTGCTCACCACCACCATGCTCTCCATGAAGGACACCGTGGAGGCCCTGAAGGCAGCCGGCCTGCGGGGGCAGGTCAAGGTGGCGGTTGGAGGCGCCCCGGTCACCCAGCGCTTCTGCGACGAGATCGGCGCCGACTTCTACTCCTCCAACGCCACCGGGGCGGTCACCAGGGCGCGGGAGCTGAAGGCCGCGTAACCGGCTGAATTTCGATGGACTGAAGACCCGAGGGGGCTCCTGGGCCGATCACGCCCGGGAGCCCCTCGGCGTTCCCCCGGGGAAGACGAGGACGAGTGGCCCATGATCCAACCGAATTTCGAGCGGTTCCGCACCATGCTCCTGCGCTCGGGGGAGCCTGATCGGGTTCCTCTGGGCGACGTCGGCGTCCACCCCATGCTGAAGGCCGGGGTGCTGGGCCGGCCGATTCGCACGATGGAGGACGAGGTCGCCTTCTGGGTCGCGGCCGGCTACGACTACGTGCCCGTCGAGCAGGGCTTGCAGCAGAGCGACGTCATCAGACGCCAGTCCATGCACGAGCTCGAGGCCCACTACGCCGTGGAGTCGGACGAGGCGGTTGTCCGCTCCTGGGCCACCGAGGGGAAGGGCCTGATCAGCACCATGGCGGAGTTCGAGGCCTTCCGCTGGCCCGATCCCGACGCCCTCGACTACGGCCCCTTCGACCGCATCGGCTCCCTGCTCTCGCCCGCGGTCAAGGTCATCGCGGTCCTGGGAAAGATCTTCTCTTGCGTCTGGTGGCTGATGGGCCTGGAGGGCATGAGCCTTGCCCTGGCGGACGAGCCCGAGCTGGTCCCCCGGGTCTTCCGGAAGGTAGGGGAGATCCAGTTTCGCGTCTTCGAGCGCATGCTGCGTTACGACTGCGTGGGCACGTTCTGGCACGCCGACGACGTCGCCTTCGCCACCCAGCTCCTGGTCAGCCCGCGGATCTTGCGCCAACACCTTTTTCCCTGGTACGCCGAGATGAACCGGATGGCCCACGCCCGGCGACGTCTCGCCGTCTATCACAGCGACGGCGCGCTCCAGGAGGTTCTGGAGGACATCGTCGCCTGCGGCTTCGACGGCCTGAATCCCATCGAGCCCAAGGCCATGGACATCCACGCGGTGAAGGCGGCCTACGGCTCCCGCCTCGCCATCCTCGGCAACATCGACCTCGGCTACACCCTCACGCGCGGGACGCCCGACGAGGTGCGCGAGGAGGTCCGCCAGCGCATCCGCGCTCTCGCCCCGGGCGGCGGCTACGCGGTCGCCTCCAGCAACTCCATCCCCGAGTACGTCCCCCTCGCCAACTTCAACGCCCTGCGCCAGGCCACCTTCGACTTCGGCCGCTACCCCATCCGCGCGTAATTTGCCGCGTACCGATCTCGCCTTCGACCCCTCTCGCTCGACTGGCTATGAGGGCGACAGGACCATCCCGCCGCAGACGCAGACGGCCTGGCCGGTGACGTGGTCGGACAGGTCGGTGACCAGGAGCTCTGCCACCCTGGCGCGACCCTCGGGCGCTCCTCTCCTCCTCAGCGCAGGCGCGTCCACGAGCCGCGCCATCGCCTGGGGGCCTCAGGACGCTTGCGGGCGCAGCTCGGAAACGGACATCAGCTCGTAGGGCTCGAATGGCTGGTGGATCCAGGGGCTTTCCGGCAGGTAGTGGACGTAATAGTCGGGCGCGCACTTCGAACAGGCCTTGTACCACAGGACCGCGCTGCGAATCTCCAGGATGGCGGGATGCGTTTCGACTAGATGCCGCTTCACCGCGTCCAGTGTGGCGCCGGAGTCCACTAGGTCGTCCACCAAGAGGACGCGGTCGCCCAGCGCTGGCGTGGTCATCGTCATGTGCTTCGCCACGGTCAGGCCGCCCCGCACCTTGCCGGCCTCCCCGGCGTAGGACTGGGTGGAGAGGATGGCCAGCGGCAGCTTGAAGATGCGCGACAGCGTGTCGCCCGCCCGCAGGCCGCCGCGCGCGATGCAGACGATCTGGTTGAAGGCCCAGCCCGACTCGTACACCTTGGCCGCGAGCCGCTCGATGGCTGTGCGGTAGTCTGCCCAGGTCACATAGAGATCGGCCATGGCGTCGTGGTCCTCATGCGTTGGGTGGAGGGCGATGCCGGAGAGCTGCGCGACGAAACTATGCCGAGAGGCGGCCTCCTGTCAATGGACAGGAAGCCGGGGTCGGCGGGATGTTGGTGGGAGCGAACGACGTACGGTCAGCCGACGACGACCGCAGCGGAGGCCCGGGCAAGCTCCAGGATGGGCCCGGGAAAGATCCCGAGGAGGAGCGTCCCGGCGGCCGCCAGGAGCAGCGCGATGTTGAGGGCGAAGGACGGGCTGGTGGCGATTCCCCCAGACGGCACGTCCCGCATGTACATCGCCGTGACCACCCGCATGTAATAGAAGAGGGAGATGGCCGAATTCACGACGGCGATGAGGACCAGCCAGATGTAGCCGGCCTCCACCGCGGCGGCAAACAGATAGAACTTCCCGACGAAGCCCGCCGTGGGCGGGATCCCCGTGAGGGACAGAAGGAACAGCAGCATGATGGCCGCCGCCAGCGGGTGTTTCTGGGCGAGCCCCGTGAAGTCGTCGATCTGGTCCCCCCGCACCGTCCCGTGGGTGAGTAGCACGACCACCCCAAAGGCCCCGATCGTCATCAGCGCGTAGGCCAGGCTGTAGAAGAGGACCGCCGCCACGCCGAGCTGGCTCGCCACCACCGGGCCGATCAGGATGTAGCCCATGTGAGCGATGGTGCTGTAGGCCAGCATGCGCTTGATGTTGGCCTGGGCGATGGCCACGATGTTCCCGATGGTCATCGTGAGGACCGACAGCACCCAGAAGAGGAGCGACCAGTCCGCCTGCAGTCCCGGCAGGCCCAGCAGGAAGACGCGCACCAGGATGGCCACGCCGGCCAGCTCGGCGGCGCCGGCCATGAAGGCCACCACCGGGGTGGGCGCCCCCTCATACATGTCAGGCAGGTACATGTGGAAGGGGACGGCCGCGATCTTGAACCCGAAGCCCGCCGCCAGGAGGACCATAGCCATGACCAGCGCCGGGTTCCGGAAGCCGCTCGCCCCCACCGCCCGGGCGATGACCGGAAGCTCCGTGCTGCCGGCCACCCCGTAGAGGAGCACCATGCCGTACAGGATCACGCCCGTGGAGAACGCCCCCATCAGGAGGTACTTCAGCGCCCCCTCGCTGCAGCGCTGGTCCCTCTTCAGGAATCCGCACAGGGCGTATGTGCAGACCGACATCGTCTCCAGGCCGATGAAGAGCGACAGGAGGTCGTTGGCCGAGGCCATCAGCATCGTCCCCAACGTGGCAAACAGGATGAGGGCGTAGAACTCGCCCTGGGGGACGTCCTGGTCCTTGAGGAAGCGGACGGAGAGCAGGATGACGATGGCGGCGCTCAAGAGGAACACGAGCTTGAAGAAGGCGGCGTACTGGTCCACCACGTGCAGCCCGCTGAACACGAGCACGGGGTTGGAAGCCCCTGCCTGCTGCAAGGCCAGGCCGCCGGTGACCAGCAGCCCCGCCACGCTGACGCCGGCCAGCCAGGCCCGGTCCCGCCCCGGCGTCGCGAAGTCCAGGATCAGGACCAGGATCCCGAGCGCTGCGATGGCGAGTTCCGGCAGCAAGAACCAGAGGTCGGCAGGATTGAAGGCCGGAGTCATCGCCCGCCCCCACCGAGAGCCGCGAGCCGAGAGCCGTCAGCCGTGAGGTGTGAGGTGTGAGGCGAGGCCGACGTCGCGGCGGCCCCCTGCTTGGCCTGGACCGGCTTGCCGGCCGAGCCTTTCTCCACCTGCTCGAGGACATTCGCCACCGACTTCTCCATGGCCTTGAGGAACGGGGCGGGATACAGGCCGATCCAGAAGCAGAAGAAGATGATCGGCAGGAGCGTGGACATCTCCCGCACGGAGAGGTCGGGCAGTGTCTTGTTCTCGTCCTTGGTGATCTCGCCGAACATGGTCCGCTGGTAGAGCCACAACATGTAGGCCGCGCCCAGGATGATGCCGGTCACGGCGAAGGCGCCCCACCACCAGCGCACCTGGAAGGCCCCGATCAGGATCAGGAACTCGCCGACGAAGCCGTTGAGCCCCGGCAGCCCCATGGAGGAGAACATGATGATGGCGAAGAGCGTGGCGAAGACCGGCATCTGCTTGGAGAGGCCGCCCAGCTCCGAGATCAGCCGCGTGTGCCGCCGATCGTAGATCAGCCCCACCACCAGGAACAGGCCGCCGGTGGAGAGGCCGTGGTTGATCATCTGCAGGAGACTCCCCTGCACCCCCTGGGGGTTCAGCGCGAACATCCCCAGCATGACGAAGCCCATGTGGCTCACGGAGCTGTAGGCGATCAGCCGCTTCATGTCCGGCTGCACCATGCACACCATGGCCCCGTAGATGATGGCGATGATGGACAGGACGAAGACCAGCGGCACGAAGTGCTGGCTGGCCTCGGGGAACATGGGCAGGTTGAAGCGCAGGAACCCGTACGTCCCCATCTTCAGGAGAACCCCCGCCAGGATCACCGAGCCGGCCGTGGGGGCGTCGGTGTGCGCGTCCGGCAGCCAGGTGTGGAAGGGGAACATCGGGACCTTGATGGCGAAGGACAGGGCAAAGGCCAGCCACACCAGGTCCTGGAAGGAGAGGGGCACGCCGAGGAAGCTGATCACCGGCGCATTCGGGTAGGCGACCTTCATCAGCTCCAGCACGTCGAAGGTGTACGTTCCGGTCTGCGCCTTCGCGTAGAAGTAGATCGCCAGGATCCCCAGGAGCATGACCACGCTGCCGAAGAGCGTGAACAGGAAGAACTTGATGGCCGAATAGAGCCGCCGGTCGCTGCCCCAGACCCCAATCAGGAAGTACATGGGAACCAGCATGACCTCCCAGAACACGTAGAAGAGGAAGAAGTCCAGGGCCAGGAACACGCCCAGCATCCCGGTCTCGAGGATCAGGAGGAAGATGTAGTACTCCTTGGCCCGGTGCTTGATCGACTCGTAGGAGCAGAGGACCGAGATGGGGCTGAGGAACGTCGTCAGCAGGACCAGCCACAGGCTGATCCCGTCCAGGCCGAAGAAGTAGGTCACCCCGATGCTGGGGATCCAGCTCGCCCGCTCCACGAACTGCACCGCCGCCGTGGACTGATCATACGCGGGGGGCAGCCAGAGCGAGACGACGAAGGTCGCCAGCGAGGTGAGGAACGCCAGGTTCCGCAACGTCCGGATCTGCTCCCGCCCCACCAGGAGGAGCAGGAAGGCTCCCACTAGCGGGAGAAACGTGATCAGCGAGAGAATGGGAAACCCTAACACATTCCCCTGGACGGTCATACGGCCGCTCCTGCACAGCGCCAGCGGCGCCGGCTACCAGGATGGTGAAAAAGGTGGGGGCCTTTTTGACCAGCCTGGACTCGCCGGGTGGCTCTCCCCACCCGGCTAGAAGAAGTAGAACAGTGACACGATCACAAAAATCCCCATCGCCATGGCCAGGAGGTAGTTCTGGAGCACCCCGGTCTGGATGCGCCGGAACACATTGCTCCCGCCCTGGATCAGGTCAGCGATGGCATTCACCAGGCCGTCCACACCCCGGAAGTCGAACTTCGCCGACACCTGGCTGAGGACCACCGTGAGCCAGCTCGTCCCGTTGACGGCCCCGTCCACGCCCTTGGCGTCCACCGTCCAGAAGCGATGGCAGAGCCACTTCCCGAAGTCTACGAAGATGGCGATGTACAGCTCGTCTACCCAGTACTTGTTGATGACGAACGCGTACAGCCCCCGGAACCGCTCCGCCGCCCGGGCTGGCGCTGGGTTGTCACCCGTCTTGTACCACGACCGGGCGAGCCCCCAGATGCCCAGCGCGGCAATGGCGGTCGCGACGGCTGCAAGGCCAACGGTGGTCTCCAAGCTGATCGCGTGCGTCTTCGTCCCGGCCGCCGCGAATACCGGTTCCACGAACCGGTGGTACAGACCGTGGTCAGGCGGAAAGCCGAACAACGCCCCGATCACCAATGTACCGATGCCGAGCACCAGGAGCGGATAGGCCATCACCGGGGGGGATTCGTGGACATGGTGGGCCGCATGGTGGTCCACGTTGTCCTTGCCCTCGAACACCGTGTAGTAAACCCGGAACATGTAGAACGCGGTCATGAACGCGCCGGCCGACCCGAGCGCCCAGAGGAAATAGTGGTGCCCGGCGTACGCTGCCGCCAGAATCTCATCCTTGGACCAGAAGCCGGCGAGGGGGATTATCCCGGCGTTGGCCAGCGAGGCCCAGTAGAAGGTCCGGCTGGTGATGGGGAGCTTCTGCTTGAGCTCGCCCATCTTTCGAATGTCCTGCTCCCCGCCGAGGGCATGGATCACCGACCCCGAGCCGAGGAAGAGCAGGGCCTTGAAGAAGGCGTGGGTGGCCAGGTGGAAGATGGCGCTAGCATAGGCCCCGACCCCGCAGCCGAGGAACATGTAGCCGAGCTGCGAGATCGTCGAGTAGGCCACCACCCGCTTGATGTCGTTCTGGACGAGGGCGATGCTGGCCGCAAACACCGCGGTCAGCGCCCCAATGACCGCCACCGTGCCCATGCTGAAGGGGGCCATGTTGAACAGGGCACTGGACCGGGCCACCATGTACACGCCCGCCGTCACCATGGTGGCGGCGTGAATGAGGGCCGAGACAGGCGTCGGGCCCTCCATGGCGTCGGGCAGCCAGACGTAGAGGGGAAGCTGGGCCGACTTCCCGATAGCCCCCACGAAGAGGGGCAGCGTGATCCAGGTGACCAGGGAGAGGCCGAAGACCGAATCGCGCTCCAGGACCTCGGTGAGGACCTTGACTTGCGGGAAGATCTCGCCATAGGCGAGCGACCCGAACGTCCGCCAGATCAGGAACAGCCCCAGGAGAAAGCCAGCATCCCCGATCCGGTTGACGACGAAGGCCTTCTTGCCGGCGTCCGCCGCCGACTTCTTCTGGTACCAGAACCCGATGAGCAGATACGAGCAGAGCCCCACCCCCTCCCAACCCACGAACATCAAGAGGTAGTTGTTGGCCAGGACCAGGATGAGCATGGAGGTCATGAAGAGGTTGAGGTAGGCGAAGAAGCGGGCGTAGCCCGGATCCCCGTGCATATAGCCGACGGAGTAGACGTGGATGAGGAACCCCACGAAGGTGACGACGAGCATCATGACCGCGGAGAGCGGATCCACCAGGAAGCCGACCGTGGCCGTGAACTCGCCCACCGGGATCCAGACATACGCATCCCAGTTCAGCGTGGCCCCGCCCAGCGCCTGCAGGAAGATCCCGAAGGCAATCAGGAACGAGAGCCCCGTCGTGCCCACCCCCAAGAGGTGTGCGCGGTCCCGGACCCAGCGTCCGCAGATCCCGTTGACGGCTACGCCCAGGAGGGGCAGCGTCGGCACTAACCAGATGAGTTCCAGCATTTGTCAGCCGCTAGCCTCTCGCCGCTAGCCTCTCGCCGCACCCAACACCGCGGCTTGTGGCTCGTGGCTCGTCGTCACCACTTCATGAGGTTGATCTCGTCCACGTTCACCGTCTTGAAGTTCCGGTACAGCCCCAGCACGATGGCCAGCCCCACCGCCGCCTCGGCCGCGGCCACCGTGATGACGAAGATGGCGAAGACCTGGCCCGTCAACGCGGTCTGCGGCAGGTACCGGGCGAGGGCGATGAAGTTCAGGTTCACCGCGTTCAGCATCAGCTCGATGGACATGAGGATGGCGATGGCGTTGCGCCGCGTCAGCGCCCCGAAGAGTCCCAGGCTGAACAGGATCGCTCCCAGGATCAGATAATGGCCCAGCGGAATCATCACGTCCTCGCGACATCCGACAGGGAGATCCGGCAGCGGAGTCCCATCGCTGTCGCTGTCCCTGTCGCTGTCGTCTTCACGGCTCTCTACTCTTTCCGCGCCAGAACGATCGCCCCCACCATCGCCGCCAGGAGCAGCACCGAGACCACCTCGAAGGGCAGGGCATAGGTCGTGAGCAGCGCCCGGCCCAGGAACGGGGCCGTCTCCGGCAGCTGCGGTGGAGTGGCGACGGCATCGATGCCGCGGGTGGCGGCATAGACCAGGCCGACGCAAAGCCCGATGGCGGCAATGGCGCTCAAGAGGACCTGGTCATTGACCACTCGCACGCCGGTGGCCGAGATCCGGCTCGTCAGCATGATGGCGAAGAGGAGCAGGATCGTGATCCCGCCCACGTAGATCAGGACCTGCACGGCGGCCAGGAACTCGGCGTCCAGCAGGACGTACAGCGCCGCCATCCCGCAGAAGCTGAAGATCAGCGCCACGGCCGCCCGCACGATGTTCTTCCCCAAGACGACCACGCCCGCGGCCCAGACGGTGAAGGCCGCCACGATATAGAAGATGGCCAGTTGCGTCATCGCGACCCGACCTCGCTCGCCCGCCCCCTACTTCCAGACCAGCGCCAGCCCCGTGACGATCAGGTTGGCGAAGGCGATGGGCAGCAGGATCTTCCAGGCGAAATCCATCAATTGATCCACGCGCAGCCGGTTCAGGGTCCAGCGCAGCCACATCATCAGGAAGATCATGAAGTAGCACTTGACCTGGAACACCACGAGCCCGAACAGCCCGTCCGAGATCTCTTTGGGGAGGCCCGGGATGTGCGGCCACGGCCACGGCGCGAGCCATCCGCCCAGGAACAATGTGGTGGCGATGGCCGCCACCGCGAACATGTTGGCGTACTCGGCCAGGAAGAAGATGGCGAAGCGCATGCCGCTGTACTCGACGTGGAAGCCGGCCACCAGTTCCGACTCGGCCTCCGGGATGTCGAAGGGCAGGCGGTTGCATTCCGCCAGGGCGCAGGTGAAATAGACCAGGAAGGCCACGAACTGGGGGAGGACGTACCAGCGCGGCAGGAACCCGAGCCAGTACCCGCTCTGCGCCTCCACCAGCTTCCCCATGCTCATGGTGCCGGCGAGCATCACCGGCCCCAGGGTCGCCAGGACCAGCGGGACCTCGTAGCTGACCGCCTGGGCCGCCGATCGCATGGCCCCCAGCGTGGCGTACTTGTTGTTGGAGGACCAGCCCGCCATGATGATGCCCACCACCGTGAGGGACGAGATGGAGATCATGTAGAGGATGCCGATGTTCAGATCCCGGACGATCACGCCGGGCCCCCACGGGATCGTGACGTACCCGGCCAGGGAGGCCGCGAAGACCACCATGGGGGCCAGGACGAAGATCACCTTGTCCGCCCGCGTGGGGATGATGTCCTCCTTGAGCAGCAGTTTGATCCCGTCGGCGATGCTCTGGGCCCAGCCGTGCCAGCCCCCGACCCGCATGGGGCCGAAGCGCACCTGGATGTGGGCGCTGATCTTCCGCTCCCACCAGATCAGGAACATGGCCGCGACGGCGATGTAGGCGATGACGACCCCCACCACGACGGTCATCACCACCAGCGCGGGGATCACCCACGGAATGCCCCACGCGGCCGCCACGGCGTACAGTTGGTCAACCAGCTTGGCAGGGGTGCTCATCATCCTTCATACCAACTCATCGGGCAGTCCGGCGAGCCACGATCGGTCCCTCGCCCGCTTCCGCGCCCGCCTTTGGCGGGTACCCGGGGGAGAGGGATAGATGGGGGGCTACCGATCTATTTCGCCCAGCACGATGTCCACGCTCCCCAGGACGGCCACGACGTCCGCCACCAGCGACCCCCTCAGCATCTCGTGCAGCGCACTCAGGTTGCAGTAGGCCGGGGAGCGCACCCGGTAGCGGTACGGCTTGGGCGAGCCGTCGCTCACGATGTAGAAGCCCAGCTCACCGCGCGGGCTCTCCGTCCGCGCGTACACCTGGCCTACGGGCGGTTTGAGCGTCTTCGGCATCTTGGCCATGACGTCGCCGGAGGGGAGCTGGTCCAGCGCCTGTTCGATGATCTTGACGCTCTCCAGCATCTCCTGCCGGCGCACCAGGAACCGCGCCCACGCATCGCAGGTGTCGAAGACCGGAATTTGGAACTCGAACCGGTCGTAGATCGAATAGGGATCGTTCCGCCGCAGGTCCCACATGACCCCGCAGCTTCGAATCATCGGACCCGACAGCCCATAATTGACCGCGGTCGCGGGATCGATGGCCCCGACCCCCTGCAGCCGCTTCTGGAACAGGATGTTGTCGGTGACCAACGCGTCATACTCGGGAATGCGCGGCTTGAACCACGCCAGGAAGGCGCGGCACTCGGCCACCCAGTTGTTCGGGATGTCGAGGGCCACCCCGCCGACGCGGTAGAAGCTGTAGTTCAGCCGCTGTCCGCTCACCGCCTCGAACAGGTCCAGGATCATCTCCCGTTCGCGGAAGCAGTAGATGAAGATGGTGAAGTTTCCCAGGTCCAGGCCGAACGTCCCCAGCCAGACGAGGTGGCTGGCGATGCGTTGCAGTTCGGCCAGGATGACCCGCAGGTACTCGGCCCGCTCGGGGACCCTGACGCCCATGAGCTTCTCGACGCTGAGCACGTACCCGAAGTTCATGCACATGGAAGCCAGGTAGTCCAGCCGGTCGGTATACGGGACAATTTGCTGGTAGCTGCGATTCTCCCCGATCTTCTCGTGGCAGCGGTGGAGGTAGCCAATATAGGGAACGCAGTCGGTGACGACCTCGCCGTCCAGTTTCAGCATGAGGCGGAGCACCCCGTGCGTCGATGGGTGCTGCGGCCCCATGTTGACGTACATCTCCTCCATCGTCTCCCCGGTGCGCTCCGTGAGGACCGTGGTCCCGATGGGGATGGGCGTCTTTTCCCTGTCCATGCCCTACCGCCCGATGCGCCGCGGGCCCGCCGGCCCGCCGGCATGCGTTGCTGCCCTAGGCAGGGGTTTCCGGTTTGGCGGCCGGCTTGGCCGCCCCCTTCGCCGCCTCTTTGGCCGCCTTCTCTTCGAACCCGTAGTCCGTGTACGGGACCATGCGCTCGTCCGCGTAGTCCTTGCGCAGGGGGAAGCCCACCCAGTCTTCCGGCAGGAGGATCCGCCGGTGATCGGGATGCCCGTCGAAGCGCACGCCGAAGAGGTCGTAACACTCGCGCTCGTGCCAGTCGGCGGCCCGCCAGATGTCGCTCACGGTCCGGACCACCGGATGCTCGCGGTCCAGCCGGACCCGGAGGTGCACCTTGCTGGGATGCGTAAGCGAGGAGAGGTCATAGACCACCTCCAGGTGCGTGGTCCAGTCCGCCCCACTCAAGCAGTTCAGGTATTCGAACCCCAACTCGCGCAGGTACCGACAGACCTCGTACCCTCGCTCGGCAGCCACGGTCGCGCGGACCTCCGCCCCCTTCACCTCGGCTTCGCCGAGGGACTCGGTGAACCGCTGCTTGAGCCGTTCCAGGAGTTCTTCCGGTGTCATCGTCGCTTCGCGGCAATCCGGCAATCGGGCAACTGGGCGATCAGGGGCGACGAGCGCGGACCCTCATTGCCGAGTCACCTGATTGCCTAATAGCCCCCTAGACCCACTCGAGCGCCTTCTTCTTCCAGGCGTATGCCAGCCCTACCAGCAGGATGGCGATGAAGACCATCATCTCGATGAATGCGAAGAGCCCCATTCGGCGGAAGACGACGGCCCAGGGGAAGAGGAACACCGTCTCCACCGCGAAGATGATGTAAACCAGGGCGTAGAGGTAGTACCGGACGTGGAACCGGACCCAGCCGATGCCGATGGGCTCCTCACCGCACTCGTAGGTGGAGAGCTTCTGCGGGTTCGGCCTGTCCGGCCGGATGAGCCGGGAGACGACTTCGATATTGAGGACGACGAACAGGACGCCGATGATCAGGAAGAAGCCGACATAGGCGTAATCCGCTGCCATGGAGCCTCCCCTCCCCGGGAGTCAGCGACAGGCGGCGAGTAGATCGTCGAGGCGAGACGTTTCGTGAGGGGCGGCGCGTCCCCGGGCGTTGCCCGTCACAAAAAAAGCCCTCGATCAGGGCTTCGCAAGGCCCCCAGCACACCGGGCCAATTGCGTGGGTTTTCTAACATCCTGACCTACCGCTGTCAAGCGAAATGCGGGCTTCGCCGGCCTCCGTCGGCGGGCGCCTGGCCGGCCCGGCCCCATCTCAGGCCCGGAAAAGCTTCACGATCCACACGGTGATCGCCGCCGCCAGCAGGATCCAGATGGCGATGATGACGCCGGCCGCCCACCAGTTCGCGGGCTTCCCCTGGAGCCCTCTCGCTTTCTCCCGACACTCGGCGAGCACCGCCTCGGGGATGAGGCGCCTCGCCAAGAGGACACCCAGCGGCACGATGACCAGGTCGTCCAGGTACCCCAGGACCGGAATCGGGTCAGGGATCAGGTCAATCGGGCTGAGGGCGTAGCCGACGACGCAGGCTGCCATCACCTTGGCATACCAGGGCACCCTGGGGTCCCTATAGGCGAGATACAGCGCGCGCACCTCGATCTTGAGCTCTCGTGCCCGCTGCTTCCATTCCTCGATCGTGCCCATCACCTTCACTTTTCCCCAGCGGAGAAGTCAGCCAAAGAGGACGAGGGAGAGCGCCAGGCCCACGGCGACCACCAGCGGCAGCTCCACTCCCCACCAGAGGGCGACGAAGGCCGCCGCCGCGAGCAGGATGCTGGCGACATCCGTTAGGGCCACGCCCCCGAAGTGTACCAGGATGGAGAGCAGCATCCCGACGAAGGACGCCACGACCCCGTTGATCATGACCTGCGCCGCCCGCTGGCGGCTCCAGGCGTTGAACCGGGGCGCCACGGCCACGAGAATGGCCCACGACGGGGCGAAGATGGCCGCGGTGGCCAGCAGCCCTCCGAGCGGCCCCCCGGCGGCATAGCCGATGAAGGTGGCCGTCAGCATGATGGGCCCCGGCGTGATCTGGCCCAGGGCGATCCCGTCCATGAACGCCCGGATGGAGAGCAGCCCGAGGCGCTCCACGACCTGCTGCTGGATGAGTGGGATCATGGAGTAGCCCCCGCCAAAGGCCACCGAACCGATTCCAAGAAAGGCCAGGCACAGCCTGGCCAGATGAGGCGCAAAGATCCAGCCCCCGACGAGCAGGGCGCCCGTCGCGGCGGCCAGCGCGGCCCAGGTCGCGGGGGGGATCCGCCTGATCTCGCTCGGAGCCGCGGCTTCGGCCTCTTCGGCCGTCTGTCGGTTACGCCCCGTGAGATACGCCGCGGCCGCGGCGGCGATCACCACCAGGAAGGCATTGAGTCGAAGGAGGTAGGCCGCGCAGGAGGCGGCGGCGATGAGCAGGCTCGCGGGCGTGGGCAGGCTGGTCTTGGCCAGCCTGAGGCAGGCGGAGGCCAGGATGGCGATCACCACCGCGCCGACCCCGCGCGACAGCCTCTGCACGACAGGGAGGGCCTGCCACTGGAAGTAGGCCACCGAGAGCAGGAGCACGATCAGGGCGCCCGGGAGGATGAAACACGCCGCGGCTGCAGCCGCGCCGGCCGGCCCGCGCAGGAGCAGGCCGACATACGAGATGACCTGCGTCAGCGTGGCGCCTGGAACGATCTGGCAGAGGGCGAGCCCTTCGTTGAACTCCTTGGCCTCCACCCAGCGCCTCCGCTCCACCATGACCTCGCGCACGTAGCCCACCATGGCCGGCCCGCCGTAGGCGGTGAGCCCCAGCCAAAGGCAGGCCTTGCAGAGATCCCGGTACGACACGCGGGCGGACACGCCGGCCGGCCTCCTTGAGGGCGCCCTGCCGCCTGTTATTGGAACACCTGGAGGAAGCGCACCAGGAGGAGACCGAGCAGCAGGATCAGGTAGAACCGCAGGAAGTAGAGTGCGAACCGCACCATGGGAGTCATCTGAATGCGGGGCATGACGAACACCTCACTCCTTCATCCGAGTCACGAGCTCTTTCATGATGTCCTTGTAACGGATGACGCCGAGAATGCGGTCCTGGGGATCCACTACGGGGATCATGCGATGGTGGTACTTGGCGAAGATCTGGGCCAGGTCTTCCTGCGTATCATCATCCTCCGCAGACACCACCGGGGAGGCCATGATCTCGCCGAGAGTCGCCTGGTCCCCCGCGAGCAAGAGCTCGCGCACGTCCACCACCCCCTGCAAGAGCTTGCCCTCCGGCGCCACCACGTAGATGTAGGACACGTGGTGCGGCTCGAGGCCGGACCCGCGAATGTGGTCCAGCACCTCGCGGACGGTCGCCTCCTTAGGGAAGGCCACGAACTCCACGGACAGAAGGTCGCGCGCCTTCGCCTCGCGCTCCGCCAGGATGGCCTGGATGCGGCGAACGCTCTCCGCCGGCAGGAGCCCCATCAACTCCGTCGTGTCGTCGTGGGGGAGCACCGAGAACAAGTTGGCCAGTTGGGCGACGGTCATCTCGCCCAGGATCTGCCGGGCGCGCTCCTTGCGTAGGTTCGCGATGAGCTGGCGCTGGGCCCGCGGCTCCGCCTCCAGCAGGGTGTCGGCGGCCTTCTCGGAGTCCAGGGCCGAGAAGAGGGCCTCCTGCTCGCTGCCCGTCAGTTGCTCCAGGGCATCGGCCAGGTCCTCGCTGGGGAGTTCTTTGAGCTGCCGGCGGGTCACCGACAGGGAGACCTTGTCGGTCGTGACGACATCCTCCACCGAGAGGGGCTGGACGTACTTCCAGGAGATGAGGTCCTCCTTGATCCCGCGGATCCGGCCGACCCCCCAGCGCCGCAGGAAGCCGTTGAACGAGGTGTCCACGTGAATCAGGAGCAGGTGGCCCTTGGCCTCGAGGAGATGGATGTCGTTCACCACCTCGGTGCGGCGCCCGTCCATGTCCAGGATTGTCCGCCCCATGAGGTGATTGTCCAGCATGATCCAGCCGGGCTGGTCCACGAAGGGCGGATAGTGCTCGCCCTGTTCGGGCGGCATCACGAAGATCGCGTCGTCCTCGACGCGCAGCACCCGTTGCCAGGGGATGAATTCCGTCGGCTTCCCCCAGCCGTGCTCCAGGTAGATCCCGACTGCCGCAGGGTACGGCTCCTTCAGGCCGAAGACCAGGTCGGTGACCCTTCCCAGGCGGTCGTGGATCTTCCCCGCGCAGACGGGCCGCTTCATGAGTTCGGAGAAGTACAGGAAGCGGTAGCTGCCGATCCCCGGCGGCAGGTCGGGAATCCTGAGCGTGTGATTCGCCGCTGTCGGCATGGCAGCCTCCTATGACGCCGCCCCGAGCCATTGCGGGAAGAGCGTGCTCAGGGCAAACAGGGTGGACATGATCGTCACGAAGATCACGATGCTCCAGTTGGCGATGTTCTGCCAGCGCGTGTTTACCCGTTCCCCCATGAACTCCGGAGAGTTGAGGATCAGGAGCAGGAACACGAGGGCGGAGGGGAGCAGCGTGACGGCCACCACCTGGACGAACATGGTGATGGTGATCAGGGGCGCCCCCGGGATCAGCACGACCGCCCCCGAGGTCAGCAGCATCAGCAGGTACACCGCGTAGAACCAGGGGGCGTCCTTCACGCTCTTGTTGAGCGAGTGGGCCCAGCCGAAGACCTCCCCCACCGCCCACGAGGTGGACAGCGAGATGCAGATGGCGCCGAGGAACCCGGCATCGAACAGGCCGATGGCGAACAGCTTCCGGGCCAGCTCGCCCTGCCCGTGGGGGAGGAGCGGCACCAGGGCTTCCGCCGTCTGCTGGGCGTCTTCGATCATGATCGGCGGTTGGTGGTAGAAGAAGGCCGCGCCCGTGGCGATGACGATGAAGGCCGCCACGATGCACGTGGACAGGGAGCCCACCAAGGTGTCCACCTTGCCGAACTTGATGTCGTGCAGGTCCAGGCCCTTGTCCACCACGGCGCTTTGCTGGAAGAAGATCTGCCAGGGCGTGATGGTGGTGCCGATGTTGGCCAGGATGATGAACAGCATGTCGCCCGTGATGCCGCCGGTGAGGGACGGCACCAGGAGCCCCGTGGCGACGGCGGACCAGCCGGGAGCCGTGGGGGTTTCCATCGCCCAGAAGGCGGCCGGGATGTAGACCAGGTTGAATGCGCAGAAGAAGAGCGTGAGTTTCTCGAAGGTCCAGTAGCGCCCGCTCAGCACCACGGCGAACAGGATGGCCGTGACGCCGAGGAACGTCAGCCAGGGGGGAACACCGAACAGGCTCATCGCCGCCGTCATCCCGATGTACTCGGTCACCAGGGTGAGCCAGTTCACGATGGCCAGGTCCACCAGCGAGAACCAGCCCCAGAATGGCCCGAAGCCTTCGAAGATGGCCTCGGCGTTCCCGCGCTTGGTGACCGCCCCCAGTCGCACGGTCATCTCTTGGATGTAGTAGGCCATGGGGACCAGGATGAAGAAGATCCAAAGGAGGCTGAAGCCGTACTTGGCTCCGGTGACCGCGTAGGTGGAGATGCCGCCGGCATCGTTGTCGGCCACCATGGTGATGATGCCGGGCCCGAGGACGGCGAAGAAGGTGAAGAGACGCCGCCGAAAGCGAGTCAGGAGGTGAAAGCCTTTGCTGATCCAGTACATGGGCCGCTCCGCTCGCCGGTCATGGTGGCCACCTCCATGGGTGGGTCGCCCGCAGAGGCGGGAGTCTGAGAAATCAAAAGGCCCTTTCCCGAGGGGGGAAGGGCCGATTCGCTTGCCCTGGCATTTCGCCGAAACGCCAAGGTCTTCGACGTCCCGGATTCCCCACTCGTTCAAGCTTTGGCACCGCGCACCGTGAGAGGCCGACGGCCTCAGCCACTTTGAGCAAACCCTTAATCCGGGAGTGCCTGGTCTACCCGTCACCCAGCGTCTCTCGACGCCGCCGGGCAGTGGCCTGTGTGTCGCGCGGGAGCCTCACCTACCGAGGACCCGTATGGGCTATTGAAGAGGTGGCGTCCCTACGGAAGCCCGCACATCTTCGAGTTGTATTTACGCCCCTGAATCCTGACCTGTCAACCCCTAAAATGGACCTTTCCCGAGGAAAATGGCGGGCCGGGCATCCGAGGCGGAGCGGCGCGCCGGGGCTCCGGCGGTGCCCTTCTTGCCGTCTCGGAGAAGCAGCCGGCGCAGCCCCCCCTGCAGCCCGCCTCAGGCCCGCAGCCACTTTCGCTGGAAGGCGTACCAGAGGGCGAGACCGGCCAGATAGCCCACGCCCATGTTCCACATGGACAGGCCGGTGGTGAGCAGCAGGACGTAGCGGTCCGACTTCTGGGAGCCGTCCGGGCGCACCCCGGCCGCCAGCTCCAGCCCGCCGAAGAGCAGGATCACCCCCAGAATCGAGCGGGGGAACAGCCGCAGGAGGACCGCCACCGAGTCCGCCAGGAAGAGGCCGGTGCCGAGCACGAGGATTCCGAGGATCACCAGCGCGCCGCCAGTCCGCGCGCCGAAGCGCACGTGCCCGGCCATCCCGCCGGCCCCGTGGCACATGGGCACGCCGCCCAGGCTGGTGCCGACCAGGTTCAGGATCCCGTGGTCGACGGCGATCCCCCGCACGCTCACCGGCCGGTCCGGGAACAGGGAGTTGTTCTCCTCGACGGTGGCGAGGATGGCGTTCCCCAGCGTCAGCGGCACCTGCGGCAGGCCGAGGACCATGACGCCGACCACGGCGTCCTCCCAGCCGATCTTGCCGAGCGGGAATTCGGGGAGGTGCAGGTGAAAGGAGGCGCGGCCGAGCTCGGCGAGCAGGGCGGGCTCCCGGACGACGGCGACCGTTGCCCCCAGGCCGAGGAGGATCAGCATCGCCGGAATGCGCTCATAAGAGAGGAGGAGGAACGTCCCGGCAACCGCAATCACCGCGAGGAGCAGATCGCCCTGCATCATCCTCACCCCTTCGAGGATGAAGCCCAGGCCGAGGCTGAGCACGATGCCCTGGACGACGGGCCGGCTGGTGATCCTGGCGATCCAGCTCACCGCTCCCGTGAGGCCCATGATCATCCAGAAGACGCCGGAGAAGAGTCCCGAGGCCCAGATCGCGCCCGGCGTGATGG
>JBGPQZ010000018.1:0-21888 GCA_041489335.1 Methylomirabilia bacterium | reverse complement strand
AGGCGTTCCGGGAGGCGGCGGCCGCGTGGCCGGGGATGGTGCTGGACCCCTTCCCGTCTCCGCCGCGGGTGGGCGAGGCGGCGGCCGGCCGCAGCGGCGCGCGGGAGGTCGCGGCCAGCACGCTCGACGGCTACCGGGGCCGGATCACGGGCTTCCTCGAGGATCTGGACGCCTGGCGGAAGCGGCGCGAGCGAATCACCCTGGTCGCGAGGAGCGAGGCGCAGGGCCGACGGCTCACGGAGATCCTGCGCGATCACGACCTGGGGGCGCGAACTGGGCGCGAGCTGCCGGAGCCCGGGGGGATCGCGCTCTGGATCGGCGAGCTGAGCGCCGGCTTTCGCCTTCCCGCCCTCCAGCTCACGCTGATCACCGAGCGCGAGATCTTCGGGGGGCAGGCGCTGCCGCGGCGGCGCGCGCGGCCGAAGGAGGCGCTCCCCTTCACCTCCTTCGCCGATCTCAAGCCCGGGGACTACGTGGTCCACGTGGATCACGGGATCGCGCAGTACCTGGGCCTCCAGCAGCTCGCCGCGGGTGGCCAGGAGGGGGACTTCCTCCACCTGCGGTACGCCGGGAGCGACACGCTCTACGTCCCCGTCTCGAAGCTCCACCTGGTGCAGCGGTACGCGGCCGGGGAGTCCGCCTCTCCGAAGGAGTCCGGAGGCGGCCCCGCCCTGGATCGGCTGGGGGGCAGCTCCTGGGCCAGGGCCAAGGAGCGCGTCCGGGCGAGCGTCCGGGAGATGGCCCAGGAACTGCTCCGCCTGTACGCGGCGCGCCAGGTCCTCCCCGGCCACGCGTTCGGGGCCGACACGCCCTGGCAGAAGGAGTTCGAGGCCGCCTTCTCCTACGACGAGACGCCGGATCAGATCCAGGCCATCCGGGACGTGAAGCGCGACATGGAGCGGCCGCAGCCCATGGACCGCCTGGTCTGCGGGGATGTCGGGTACGGCAAGACCGAGGTGGCCCTCCGAGCGGCCTTCAAGGCCGCCATGGACGGAAAGCAGGTGGCGGTCCTCGTCCCCACCACGGTCCTGGCCATGCAGCACCACCAGACCTTCAGCGCGCGCTTCGCCAGCTTTCCCGTACAGGTGGAGACGCTCTCGCGGTTCCGGCCACTGCCGGAGCAACGCGCGGTCCTCAAGGGGCTGGCGGAGGGGACGGTGGACATCGTGGTCGGGACCCACCGCCTGCTCCAGAAGGACGTCCGGTTCGCGGGGCTCGGGCTCCTCGTCGTGGACGAGGAGCAGCGCTTCGGCGTGGTGGCCAAGGAGGCCCTGAAGCAGCTCCGTCGCGAGGTGGACGTGCTCACCCTCACGGCCACCCCCATCCCGCGGACGCTCCACATGACGATGCTGGGGGTGCGGGACGTCAGCACCATCGAGACCCCGCCCGAGGAGCGTCTGGCCCTCCGGACCTACGTCACGCCCTACGACCCGGAGGTCATCGCCGAGGCCATCCGGCGGGAGCTCGTCCGCGGCGGCCAGGTCTTCTTCGTCCACAACCGGGTGGAGAGCATCCACGCCGTGGCCCGGCGCCTGCGCGAGATCGTGCCGGAGGCGCGCCTCGGCGTGGCGCACGGGCAGCAGAGCGAGGCGGCCCTGGAGAAGGTCATGGTGGACTTCTACCTGAGGAAGGTGGACGTCCTCCTCTGCACCACCATCATCGAGTCCGGGCTGGACGTGCCCTCGGCCAACACCATCATCATCGACCGGGCCGACACCTTGGGGCTGACGCAGCTCTACCAGCTGCGCGGCCGGGTGGGGCGCGACCGGCACCGGGCCTACGCCTACCTGCTGGTGCCGGCGGATGGCGGCCTGAGCGAGGTGGCGCGCAAGCGGTTGCAGGTGATCGCCGAGTTGACGGAACTCGGGTCGGGGTTCAAGATCGCGGCCCGCGACCTGGAGATCCGGGGGGCGGGGAACCTCCTGGGGGCCGAGCAGTCGGGCCACATCGCGGCGGTGGGCTTCGACCTGTACACGCAACTGATCCAGGAGACCGTGCGGGAGCTGAAGGGGGAGCCGGCCGAGGCGGCCGTGGACCCGACCATTCGCCTGCGCGCCGAGGGGTTCATCCCCGAATCCTACGTCGCCGATCCCGCGTTGCGGCTCAACCTGTACAAGCGCCTGACCGCCGCCCGGGAGGCACGCGACCTCGGCGACTTCGCGGACGAGCTGGCGGACCGCTTCGGGCCCGTCCCGCCGGAGGTGCGCTGGCTGCTCCAGGTGCTGGAGCTGAAACTCCAGGCGCGCGCCCTGCGCATCCAGGAGATCGACGCCCGTCGCCAGGCCATCCGGGTCCAGTTCGCCCCCGATCCGCCCATCCGCCCCGAGACTATCGTGGCGCTCATCCGGTCGGAGCGTGGCCGGCTGCGCTATCTGCCCGGAGATATCCTCGAATACCGAACCGACGGGGGGAGCCCCGAGGCGCGTCTCACGGCGGCCAGAAAACTCTTGCAAAGGCTCCAGACGGGTGTTACGGTCCCCCGGCGTAATGAGATTAATGACCAATGACCAATGACCAATGACCAATGCAGAGGCGGGGTGTCGCCCATTGGTCATTGGGCATTGGTCATTGGGCATTCTTGTGTGGGAAGTCGAAAGGAGTCGGGTGTGAAGAAGCGTGTGTGCGTGAGGATGATCGTGGTGGCGGGATGTCTGCTCGCCTTGGTCGCCTGCGGCAAGGGGGGAGACCAGGCGGGAGACAAAGGCGGCGCGCCGGGGCCGGTAGTCCTGAAGGTGAACGACCGGGCCTACACGACCGGCGATCTGGAACGGGAGATCGGGCAGGAGCTGCGGCGGCTCCCCCCGGAGATGCAGCAGCTCCTCGCGAGCAAGGACGGCCAGAAGCAATTCCTGGATCGGATGCTCCGTCGGGAGCTCCTGATTCAAGAGGCCGAGAAGCGCAAGCTGGGGGAGAAGGCCGAGATCATCGAACAGGTGGCAAACCTCCGGCGGGAGCTGATGGTGCGCAGCCTCATCCAGGACGAGATCGGGGAAAAGATCCAGGTCGAAGAGAAGGAGGCGCAGGAGTACTTCACGGCGCATTCCGAAGAGTTCTCGGGCGACAAGGTGCGGCTCAAGCACATCCTGGTGAGGAGCGAGGCGGAGGCCAAGGAGGTCCTGGACCGGCTGGCCAAGAAGGAGGCGTTCGAGGTCGTGGCGCGCGCCGTGTCCCAGGATCCCGGCTCGGCCGCCAAGGGGGGCGAGCTGGACTATCTGAGGCGGGAGCAGATGGTCCCCGAGTTCGCCCGGGCGGCCTTCAGCCTGAAGCCGGGGGAGTTGAGCGGCGTCGTGAAGACCCCCTTCGGCTACCACGTCCTCCAGTTGGTGGATCGAAAGAAGGGGCAGCCCGCCACGTTCGACCAGGTGAGGGGCCAGCTTCAGCGCCGCCTGCTCGACGAGAAGCAGTCCCAGCGCTTCCAGGCGTGGATCAAGGAATTGGAGGGGGCGGCCAAGGTGACCCGAGATGAGGGGCTCCTCCCCGTCGGGAAGCTCGCGCCGGCTCCCCCGCAAGCCCCACCCGGCCCGGCGGGAGGCAGCGCCAAGCCGGGGGACAAGTCGTGAGGATGCGTTCGCGCGGCAGCGGGGCGGCCCTGGCCGCCCTGCTGCTCGCCGCCTCGGCCTGGGCGGAGACTCCGCCTCCGGCCCCGCCGGGGAACGCCCCCGGGGGGATGGTCCTGGACCGGGTGGTGGCCTCCGTCAACGACGAAGCGGTGACGCTGAGCGAGGTCCAGGAAGAAGGCCAGCCGGTGATCCGCAAGCTCTTCCAGGACTTCGTGGGGCCGGAGCGCGAGAAACGCCTGGAGGAGGCGCAGAAGCGGCTCCTGGACGATCTGATCGACCGGCGGCTGATGTACCAGGAGGCCAAGCGGGAGGGCACGCTCCCCTCTTCCACGGAGATCCAGGGCGCCATCGAAGACCTGAAGAAGAACAACAACGTAGCGGATGACGCCCAGTTTCGCGCCCTGCTCAAGGCCGAGGGGTTGACGCTGGAGCAGGTCCGGCGCAGCGTCGCGGAGCGCCTCGCCATCGGCCGCTTGCTCGCCCGCCAGGTGCGCTCCAGCATCCTCCTGAGCGAAGACGAGATGGTCAAGTACTACGAGGCCCATCCGGAGAAGTTCCAGCGCACCCCCGAGGCCCAGATCCATCACCTGCTGGTCGCCATCGGCCCCGCGCGGGACGAGGCGGGGGCGCGGGCCCGGGCCGAAGAGGCCCTGGCCAAGATCCGGGCGGGGGCGGCGTTCTCGGCGGCAGCGGAGGAGTACTCCGACGCGCCCGCCGGGTCGGGTGCCGAAACCCTGACCGTGCATCGCGGCGACCTGGCTCCGGAGATCGAGGCCGCGGCCTTCGGCCTGCCGGTCGGCCAGGTGAGCGGGTTGATCCGCACGGCGGCGGGGTGGCACATCCTCAAGGTGGAGCGGGTGCGCGCCGAGCCCGTCGCCCCGTATGCCGAGGTGCGGGAGACGATCCGGGAGCAGTTGTTCCAGGACAAGTTCGAGGTCAAGCGCAAGGACTGGCTGGCCGCCCTGCGGACTCACGCCTCCATCCATGTGTTCATCAAGGAAGGGGAGATGCTGGGCGCTCCCCAGACCCAGACCCCGTAGGCCGCTTCCTCCGCAGGTCCCGTTCCACTCCTGACTGGATTGTGCACGCGATCCGGGCTATGCTTCGACGGCGGGTGCCACCTCGCCCCGGGGCGGCCCGGCACGGGAAGCGACCGACCCGTGGGCGCGGGGGGGCGGTGCGGATCCACTTCAGGTGGCGTGATCACGGCCGGCAGCTCCCGGCCTGCGCCGTCACGGCCGAGGGAGGTCGCGAATGGGCACGTCCGTGGTGGTGCGGGGACGCCTCGAGCGCGAAGCCGGCCCCGTGGACATCACCGTGCAGGCGGGACGCATCCAAGCCATCCGCCCGGTGGAGCCGAACGCCGCGCCGCCCTTCCTGGGCGATGCGGAGTGCCTGATCGCCGAGGGGTTCCTGGATCTCCAGGTCAACGGGTTTGCGGCGGTGGATTTCAACCGGCCCGCGCTCACGGTAGACGAGCTGCGTCGGGCGATCGTTGCCCTGTGGCGCACCGGGATCAGCGCGTTCTTCCCGACCGTGATCACCGCGCCGGTCCGCGAGATGCTGGGGACGCTCCGGGCCATCGCCCGGGCGCGCGAGGTGGATGCGGTCGTGCGGCGGGCGATCCCGGCCATCCATCTGGAGGGCCCGTTCCTGGCGCCGGAGGATGGCCCGCGCGGCGCCCACCCCGTCACCTCCATTCTGGATCCGGACTGGGAGCTGTTTCAGCGGTTGCAGGAGGCCGCGGGGGGCCTGATCCGTCTGGTCACGCTGGCGCCGGAGCGCCCGGGGGCCATCGGGCTCATCTGGCAGCTCCGCCAGGCCGGCATCGTCGTGGGGATCGGGCATACGGCGGCAACGGAGACGGAGATCGACGAGGCGGTGCAGGCCGGGGCCCAGATCTCCTCGCATCTGGGCAACGGGGCGCACGCCATGCTGCCGCGCCACCGGAACTACGTCCAGAAGCAGCTCGCCACCGACGAGCTGATGGCCACCCTCATCGTGGACGGACACCATCTGCCGAGCTACGTCGTCAAGAACATGGTCCGGTGTAAGGGGCTGGAGCGCGTTATCCTGATCACCGACGCCATGGCGGCGGCGGCCGCGCCGCCCGGCAATTACCGAATGGGGGAGGTGCTGGCCGAGGTCGGTCCCGACGGCTACGTCCGCCTCCCCGGCACCCCCTACCTGGCGGGGTCGGCGCTGACCATGGATTGTGCCGTCGCCAATACGATGCGGTTTGCTGGCCTCAGGCTGGACGAGGCCGTGGGGCTGGCTGGCCGTCAGCCGCGGCGACTGTTCGCGGGGCTGGGCGCGGGTGTCGTCTCCGGCGAGGCCGCCGATCTGGTGGTCCTGCGACCCGGACCGTTCCTCACGGTGGAGGCCACGATCGTGGAGGGCGAGGTGGTGTATCGCAGGAGCTGAGCGCTCCTGCGGAATGACCAACAACCAATTCCCAATGAGCAATGCAAGGGGGGTGAATTGGTCATTGGCCATTGGTCATTGGGAATGGAGGCGAATATGGATGTAATCGCACAATACCATGCGGCCATTACGAGCATGCTCCAGAAGATCGTGGACACGCAGCGGGAAGCCATCGGAAAGGCGGCCCAGCGATGCGCCGACGCGATCGCGGAGGATCGATACCTTTACGTGATCGGGACTGGGGGCCACTCCTCCATCGCGCCCCAGGAGATGTTTTGGCGGGCCGGCGGCCTGGTGCCGATCTACCCAATCCTCGACCCCGGCTTCTTGCTCTCGCACGGGGCCTGGCGTTCCATGCTGGTCGAACGAACGCCGGGCTACGTAATTCCCATCCTGAAGTACCACGGCGTCGGGAGGGGAGACGTTCTCCTCATCTGCAATGCGTATGGAATCAATGCCGCCACCATTGACGCCGCCATGGAGGCCAAGCGCCTGGGGGCCACCGTGATCGGAGTCACCTCCACCGAGTTCGCGACGAACGTTCCCGGAGATCATCCCGCCCGTCACCCCAGCCGACAGAACCTGCACGAGATCGCCGACATCTTCTTGAACACCTGGATGCCGTATGGAGATGCGGTGGTCGAGATCCCGGGCTGCCCCCAGAAGGTCGCCCCCTCGTCATCTCTCGGGACCGCCTTCGTCCTGCATTGCCTCGGGGCCACCACCGTGGAGGAGTTGGTGCGGCGCGGCATTACTCCGCCGGTGTGGAGGAGCGGCAACCTGCCCGGCGGAGACGAGGCCAATCGGCAGCATATGGAAAAGTATCTAGGCCGGCTGAAGTTCCTATAACCGTCCGGGAGACACCCCGGACGTCTGGGCAAAGGAGGGTGCCATGCGGACACGACGGGTTGGGTGGATTACCTTGGTTGTGGGGCTCGCCCTGGTCCTGGGAGCGGCTGCCGGGCTGGCGGAGGCTGCCAAGGTCAGCCTGAAGTTGGGGCATATTCGGGCCGACACCTCGCCCACCCACAAGGGTGCGCTCAAGTTCGCCGAGTTGGTCGCGCAGAAGACGAACGGCGAGGTCGAGATCAAGGTCTTCCCCAATAGCCAGCTCGGCGGCATCCTGGACATGTTCACCGGGATGAAGGGGGGCAGCCTGGACATGGTTTACGGCGGGATCAATACCTACGCCTGGATCAAGGGGGGCGAGGTGTTCCAGATTACCTCCGTGGCCTTCCTCTACCGCGACTACGACCATATGCGGCGCGTGCTGCTGTCACCCGTCTTCAAGCCCCACCTGGACGCGACAGAGAAGGCGACCGGCGTCAAGGTCCTCAACATGAACGGGGATACTGCCCCGCGGGAGCTCTCCACGCGCGACAAGCCCGTCCGCACGGCCGCCGACTTCAAGGGGCTAAAGATCCGAATCGCCGAGAGCATCCTGGCCCGGGCGGTGTTTCAGCGGCTGGGAGCGAACCCGCAAGTCATTCCGTATGCCGACCTGTACATGGCGCTCAAGCAGGGGGTGGTGGACGCGCAAGAGAACGGCGTCATCCCCATCAAGAACATGTCATTCTACGAGGTCCAGAAGTACCTGACGCTGACCCACTACGTTCGGGATGTCGAGACGTTCTATATCGGCACGGACAAATGGCTGGCCTTGACCCCGGCGCAACAGAAGGCCCTCTTTGATGCCTCGGAGGAGGCGGGGAACTTGACGACGGACCTGACGAAGCAAGAGATCGAGGAGGCGACGAAGTTCCTCGCCACCAAGATGACCGTCATCGAGCCGGACCTTGCCTCCATCCGAAAGGCCTTGGAGGGGCTGTACGAGGAGCAATTCGAGGGGAAGCTCTGGCCGAAGGGGCTGCTGCAGCAGGTGCGCGAGTTCAAGTAATTCCACGGGCAATGCAAGACTGACAACGGAAAATGCAAAACCGGTCAAAGGCCCTCTCTCAATGACCGGTTTTGCATTGCCTGTTTTCCATTACGCGGTTGAGCTTGCCAGATGATCAGCATCTTGTTCGTTCTCCTGTTTCTGCTCTGCGCGGTAGGCTTCGAGATCTGGGCGGCCATGGGGCTGAGCGCCATCCTCTACCTCCTGATCCGCGGCGACGTCCCCTTGAACATCATGGCGCAGAGCATGGTGGCCGGCGTGGACATCATCACGCTGGTGGCCATCCCCTTCTTCATGCTGGCCGGCGAGTTGATGAACGAGTCCGGCATCACGGAGCGGCTGGTGCGCTTCTCCCAGTACTTCGTGGGGCGCATCCAGGGGGGGCTGGCCTACGTCACGGTCATCGTGAACGTGATCATGGCCGGGGTGTCGGGCTCGGCCGTGGCGGATGCCAGCGCGGTCTCCTCGGTGCTCCTGCCGGCCATGGCCCGGGACGGGTACGACAAGCGGTTCGCGGCCGCCATCAACGCGGCGGCGGCGACGATCGGCCCCATCATCCCGCCCAGCATCCCCATGGTCTTCATCGCGGTCATCAGCGATCTGTCCATCGGCCGGCTGTTCCTGGGCGGGGTGGTTCCCGGCCTGCTCATGGGCATCTTCCTGGCGGTGACCATCTACATGCAGTCCCTGCGGCATCCGCTGCCCATCACCCGGGTGGAGGGGGGCCTGGGAGAGTTCCTGCGCCTTCTGGGGCAGGCCTTTCTGGCCCTCATGGCCCCGGTCATCATCCTGATGGGCGTGATCTTCGGCGTGGTGACGATTGTGGAAGTGGCCTTCCTGGCGGTCTTCTACGTCCTCTTGGTGGGGCTGTTTGCCTACCGGTCGGTCCGCCTGCGGGACCTGCCCGGGATCTTCGCCCGGGCCGCCGGCACGTCGGTGACGATCCTGGCCATCTTCGCGACGGTCGGCGCCTATTCGTGGATTGTGGCAAATGAACAGCTCGGTCCCCAGGTGGCACGCGCCATTCAGGCGCTCGGTCTCGGGTCGTTTGGCTTCCTGCTGGTGGTCAATGTCTTCTTCCTGTTCCTTGGCTGCATCATGGACGCCATACCGGCGATGCTGATCTTCTTCCCGGTCTTGCTGCCGGTGGCGAAGGGGCTGGGGATCGACCCGATTCACTTCGGGGTGGTGGTGGTCCTGAATCTGATGATCGGCCTCCTCACCCCACCTGTGGGTGGACTGCTCTTCCTGGAGGCGAAGATCGCGGACCTCCCCTTCGATGTGCTGGTGCGCGCCGTGATGCCGTACCTAGCGGCCCTGCTGAGCGTGCTGGCCCTGATCACCTACATCCCGCCCCTGGTGACGTTCGTTCCGAACCTGGTGTTCCGGTGAGGCACGCCATGGAGTGTGTGCGCCTGTGGCTCGAACGGCTGCTGTCCTCTGCCATCGGAGCGGCGCTGATCGGCATCTTCTTCCTGAACATGTACCAGGTGGGGGGGCGGTACCTGCTCGGTATCGGCGAGGTCTGGATCCCCGACGTCACCCGATTCCTCTTCATCTGGATGGTGTTCCTGGGCACCGCCCTGATGCACCTCAGCGGGCGACACCTCGTCATCGACTATGTCCAGATGCGCCTGCCCCGTCCTGTGCGCCGGGCCGCCGAGGCGTTGGTCGGCGCCGGCATGCTGGGCATCGCCATTGTCCTGATCGTGGTCGGCTGGCGCATCATGCAGATCCGCATGGACATCCCCTACACCGGCTGGGAGATCCCCACCGGCTACGCCTACCTCGCCGTCCCGGTGGCCGCCGCCCTCATCGCGTTCACCAGCCTGCTCAATCTGTGGGAGTGGCTGCGCCGCGAGAGGTGATTCGGCAGCGGAGCGCCAAGGGAATCAGGCAATTCATGCGTCCCCGGTGACTCTGTGGCTTCGTGGTAAACCCCGCCAGGCTTTCCTGTTGACAGCGACAAGGCGTAACCGATAGCCTCTTCTTGCTGTAGTTGCATGGCAAGAGGGGCGGTGGACCCTGGGGGTCCGCAAGAGTCAAAGAAGCCGTTACGCCCCCTCTTACCGCTGAAAGGAGGTCGGTCGTGCCAAACGCGCTTCGACGGACGGTAAGAGTGAAACCCGGTGGGGTCATCGAGTGACGATCTACCTCGGGCTTCCTACGTGCCCCGATTTCGCAGCAAGTTCCACCACATCCGGGACCTGCGCATGGGCCACAGACCTCACGAGGCCTGACGTTTTCTTCCGTCTGCGGGATCGGCACGCGGATGATGTGGCGTTCGTCGCGAAGAAGCTGTATACTACACCAATGAAAGAACGGGAAGCCGCGGCCGAAGCCGTACACCTTCAAGTGCCCCGCCCCCGGAAGCGGGGCAGACTCCACACCTGATCTCCGTGGGGCCTCGACCCATCACCTCACCGCGACGCCGATTGATCTGCTGACAGCGGGTGCAGACGTGCCGTGCGCCCGGAACTCCAGCACGTCTGTTCTCCCATCGCCTCTGTACCAGCGGAGCGCCCGGGGCACGCGCCTGGACGCCCCCACGACCACACGGTGCCACCCGGCTCTTCGCTGAAGGCAGCTGGGACAGCCGGAGATCCTTCGGGCACCCGAGGGGGGTCGCGCTGACGGGCTCTGCGCCCCGCAGAGTTTCGCCAGGCCGCGGATGTCTTGCGCTCAACCAAGGAAAGGATGTTCTCGCATGAATACCGATCGGTTCCGCCTTGGCGCCCTGGTGACACACCCCGAGTGGGGCCCGGGGAAGATTGTCGATGTACATGGTGACCTGCTGCGGGTGTATTTCCGGGACCTGCTGGAGGAAACGAGGGGGGAGGCCGTCAAGAAGATCAGCCTGGGCAGTGGATTCCTGGCGCTGGCGGAGGTCCGGTCGGATCCCTGGCTCGACTACCTGCCTCCGCTCAAGGGGGAGAGGCTGGCGCTCTCTCGCGCCCGCTGGACCATCGGGCAGGCCATCGAGAACTTCCGGAGACTCTACCCGCTCGGCTTCAATGACCCTGGATATCTCGGGGGCAAGAGGGGCGGCGAGCAACATCAGAAGCGGCGCGCGCACGAACTGTACCTCTCGACTCTAGGGGATGGGCAGGGCCAGCAATTGCTCTCAGCCGGGGAGGTGGGGGCGGTCGCGAAACGGGGCCTGGCCGTTGTCGGAGCCGTCAACCTCCTGTCTCCGCTAGAGCGGATGGCTCTGCGGGATGGGCTGAAAGAGAAAGACGCGGCGCGGGAGTTCTTCGATGCGCTGTTCGACCTGCTCGCCGCGCCCAGGCTGGAGCGGGTGCGGTTCGGGCGTTACATCGAGGCGCTGCAGAGCCTCCCGGCAAAGGAAGGGAAGGCCAGAGTCGCCACTTGGCCCATCCTCACCATTCTCCCGTTTCTCGCCAACCCGGTTTGCTTCATGTTCCTGAAGCCGGAGGTTACGCGCCGGGCGGCCGAGACTCTGGCATTCGATCTCCGCTATGAGTCCAGACTGAACTGGCCCACCTATGAGAGGTTGCTCATCATGAGCCGCCTGTTGATGGAGGATCTACGCCCGCTCGGAGCCGCAGACTGGATTGATGTCCAGACGTTCATCTGGATCACAGAGCGGAAGGCATCCGGCGCGGGGAAGAAGTGAGCAAGGCCACCCCCTTCCGAAAGGTTGGCGGTGGGGGTGAGTGGAGGCTGTCGGCGGAATTCAGGTCGGCACGATGCGCTTTCCCCGCGGCCTTCCCGAAACACTGAACAGAACCGCCAAGACATCAAGGTCCCTGGAGAATCCGTTCAATTTTGTGGCCGAGGCACGCTTTCAGCATACCCACGTCTTCCCGAGCTTCGAGGAGGAGATGCAGGCGCGCGGCGCCAAGACCTCCCACCGGCTGCTCAACCGGCGCGTCGAGCCGGCCGAGGGGAAGGTGGCCGAAAGCCTCGCCCTGCCCGAGGGGACACCCGTATTGATGCTGGAGCGCCAACGGTTGGTGGATGGCCAAGTCGTCGGTTATGAGATCCGCTTCTTCCCCCGCTGGATCGGTGATGCGCTGACAGAGGATGAGATCCATAACCAGGCACTCGTCCCCGCCATGAAACGCATTCTCGGGCGCGTTCACAGCCAACTCCGACTGCGCGTCACGGCATCGGTGGTTCGCCAGCGCGAGGCCAAGATTCTCGAGACTAAGGTCGGGACGCCCGTCCTCGTCCGCGAGAACACCTGGTACGTGGAACCCGAGGGCCCCATCCAATACGGGGAATCCGTCTTCCGGGGCGATCGGTACCAGATGGACCTGCAGTTCTCCTCGTGGCCGCAAGGGCGGCCGGCCGTCCGGGCTGGTGCGGGGGGTCGCCACTCCTGAGGCGGAATGCGGCGCGCGAGGAGGCGGCACAGGCAGCGACGATGAACCAAGAACGCGCTCGAACCGGATACCTCTACGTCCTCTCCCTCGGCATCGGCCTGCTGATCTGGGAGCTGGTGGCCGCCCAGTTCTCCAGGGTCGTGTTCTCGCCGCCCACAGCCGTGGCCAAGCATCTCTACCTGCACATCCGCTCGCTGGAGCTGCCCGTGCTCCTCTGGTACTCCCTCGGACACACCCTGCTCGGTTATCTCTTGGCGGTGGCGGTGGCGCTCCCGCTCGGCTTCCTCATGGGGCGCAGCGAGAAGATCTTCGTGATGTTCGACCCCGTGGTGAGCGCCATCTACTCCATCCCGACCGTGGCCTTCGTGCCGTTCCTGGTGATCTGGTTCGGCCTCTTCTTCCCGGCCCGGGCGGCGCTGGTGTTCATCATGTGCGTCTTCGACATGCTGGTGACGGTCTCGGCGGGCGCCCGCAACGTCGAGCGGGGCCTGATCGACGTGGGGCGGTCGTTCGGCGCCTCCCGGGCGATGCTGCTCCGCAAGGTCCTCTTGCCGGCGAGCCTGCCCTTCCTGTTCACTGCCCTGCGCATCGGCATGGTGCGCGCGGTCATCGCCATGATCACGGCGGAGCTGTTCTTCGCGGCGGTGAACCTGGGGAAGTACATGCAGGCGGCGGCCAACCGGTTCGACAGCGCCGGCCTGCTGGCGGTCCTGACGCTCCTGGCGGTCCTCGGTCTCTTGGTGCAGGAGGGGCTGAAGGCCCTGGAGGCGCGCCTGCTCCCCTGGCACGTGCGGCACTGAGGCAGGCATGACGCGGACACAACGATTGGCCTTGCAGTGTACGGGCATCCTGATCGTTCTGCTGGTCTGGGAGGCACTCGGCCGGGTGATGGGCGAGAGACTCTTCGCCCCGCTGACCGTCGTGGTCCAGGAGTATATCGGTTTGTTGCGCGACGGCACGATGCTGACCGAGCTCGTCGCGTCGCTCCGGCAGATGCTGGTCGGCTTCGTGCTGGCCTGCGTGGTGGGCATGCCGCTGGGGATCGCCATGGGGCGGTTCCGGATCTGCGATGTCGTGTTCCACCCCTGGGTCAGCATGTGCGTCGTGAGCTCCGTGGCGGCCCTGGTGCCCCTCTTCCTCCTGCTGTTCGGGAGCGGGTTCGGATTCCGCGTGGCCATCGTCTTCATGGCCTCGGCCTGGTACATCGTGCTGACGACCTATCATGGCGCCAGGGGGATCGAGCCGCGCTACCTGGACGTCGGGCGATCCTTCGCGGCCTCGCATCTGCACCTGTTCTGGAAGGTCATGCTGCCCGCCCTGTACCCGTACCTGATCACGGGCGCCCGCATCGGCCTGGTGCATGCCATCCGGGCGATGGTCGTCGCCGAGATGTACGTCATCGTAGGGTACGGCGGTTTGATCCACAAGACCGGGCTCCTCACCAGTACGGCGCCGCTCCTGGGCCTGCTGGTGACGCTCATGGCCGTCAGTATCGCGGCCAGCGCGGCGCTCCGCCGTGTGGGGAAACGCCTGGCCCCGTGGTACGAGGAGCGCACCGCCCCGGCTTCATGAAGGGGCCGCGGCGAGCAGCCGCAGGCCACCGAGGGAAAGGAGGCACAATCATGGTGTCCCGTCGTGAGGCGTTGAAGGTCATGGCTCTGGGTGCCGGCGCCGGCCTGGCAGGGGAGGCCCTGCTGTCGCTCCGCGGACCGCGGGCCGCGCTGGCGCAGGCGGGGCGCGTGCTGGACATCCCCGTCGTCGGATTCACCCTGGGGATCCACGTCCCCTCGATGGCCGCCATGAAGGAGATCCTGCCCACGTTTCCGGGCTATGCCCCGGCGAAGACGACTCGCTTTGCCTCGCAGCGCGTGATCACGCAGACGATCGTCTCGGGCTCGGGGGACATCGGGGGTGGCGATCCCATCATCACCCTGCGGGCGGCCGAGGCGGGGGCGGACGTGAAGATCATCGGGCTGGTGTTCAACAGCACCAGCCTGGTCTTCGTGGTCAACGGCAACAAGATCAAGTCGCTGCAGGACCTGCAGAAGCCGGGGACGGTCGTGGCCGTGAACTCCAAGGGGGACTTCACGCACGTGCTCCTGGTCGGTCCGCTGCTCAAGCGGGGCGTGGACCTGGGCAAGGTGACGATGGTCGAGATCGGCGGATCGGGCGCGCGAACACAGGCCCTATTGGCGGGGCGCGTGGACGCCGTGCCGGTGCACTTCGACCAGGCCTTCGATCTGGCCAAGCAGGGGAATTACCCCGTGCTCCTGGACCCGGCCAAAGAGTACAAAGCCTGGTTCGGCGAGGTGTACTTCACGACGACGGAGTGGCTCAAGAAGCCGGAGAACAAGAAGGCCGCCGTGGATCTCTTGAAGGCCAACCTCATGGCCTTCCGGCGGGCGAGCAAGGACTTCGCCTGGTTTGCCGACGAGTACCGGAAGCACTCCACCGTGCAGGGCGCGGCCAAGACCCCGGACGAGACCATCAAGCCGGTCTGGGAGACGCTGGTGCGGCAGGTGAACGCCTGGCCGGGCGCCATGGAGCCCTTCACCGTCGAGAACTTCAGGGAGCTGATCCCGGTCTACAAGGCGGCCGAGTCCCTGGAAGGGAAGGTGAACCTGGAGAAGATCATCGACCGGACCTACCTGGAGCAGGCGCTCAAGGAGATCGGTTAGTGTCCTGTCTCTGTCGCCCGTGGAACAATGCCCGCGCCCCCGGCGTCCTCGGGACGGCCCCGGGGGCGCCGAATTATGCTGCAGACCTCTGAGACAGGACACCAGTCCATGCAGATCCCCAAGCTCGAAGTCAGGCACGTCAGCAAGAGCTTCCGCCGGCCGAACGGCGAATGGATGCCCGTGGTCCAGGAGCTCTCCCTGGCGGTGGCCAACCTGGAGTTCCTGGCCCTGCTGGGGCCGAGCGGCTGCGGCAAGTCCACGCTGCTGCGCATCATCGACGGGCTGATCCCCTGCGACTCGGGTACGATCCTGCTGGACGGACGGGACATCACCGGCATGCCGGGCCAGGGGCGCGGAATGGTGTTTCAGACGTTCGATCTCTTCCCCTGGCGAACCGCGGTCGGGAACGTAGAATTCGGTCTGGAGGTCAAGGGGATTCCCCGGGCGGAGCGGCGGGAGATCGGCCGGCACTACATCGACTTGGTGGGTCTGACGGGATTCGAGGATTCGTTTCCGCATCAGTTGAGCGGCGGGATGCAGCAGCGGATCGGGATCGCCCGGGCCTTCGCCATCCGTCCCGAGGTGCTCCTGATGGACGAGCCCTTCGGGGCCCTCGACGTCCAGACCCGGGACATCCTGCAGGACGAGCTGCTGCACATCTGGGAGCAGGAGCAGAAGACCGTCCTCTTCGTGACGCACGGGATCGAGGAGGCGATTTACCTGGCGGACCGGGTTATCGTCTTCAGCCCGCGGCCGGCGCGCGTAGAGCGGGAGATCCGCGTGCCCTTCCCCCGGCCACGCCGGGAGGAGATGAAGACCGCGCCGGAGTTCCTCGAACTGCGCCGCGAGATCTGGGACGTGCTGAAGAAGGGCATCCGTATCTGAATGCTCGCGCGCATCCAGGGAGCCGACGGCGTCGAGCTGTGCTACCCGGCGGACTTTGAGCAGCCGGCGGAGTTGAAGGAGCTGCTGAGGCAATCCGGCTTGGGGGTGGCCGGCGTCAACTTCCGGGCCCGCCGGACGGGCAAGTGGTGGCGGGGAGCGTACCTCTACGCCGAGGAGCGGCCCGCCCAGTCCGCCGCCCTCCTCGCCAAGGCGAATCGCCTGTTCTATGTCCACCTGAACGACAACGACGGCCGCTGGGACTGGGACATGCTCCCCGGCGCGTTCCACCTGTGGGAATTCGTCGAGCTGTTCTACACCCTCCGGAAGCTTGGGTACGACAATGACTGGTACGCCTTCGACGTCTACCCCAAGGAAATCGACACGGTGGCGAATTTCGCCGCGGCGATGACCCTGACGCGGAAGCTGGAGGCCATCACCGACCGGATTGATGTCGCCACGATGGAGCGACTCCTCCAGGAACGGAATTCCGCGAAGACGCTGCCGTACTTGTACTCGTTGTTGTAGGGAGTTCGGACGCCGAGCGCTGGGATGAACGGGTGGGTAACCAGGAAGGACAGGTCCCGCCCTCTCTGTCGATTTCCTCTCGTTTCCTTGGCCCGCTGACTTCCGGCATTGCCGGCGCATCCTCAACAGGAATAGGAAGCATGTGGAAGTCAAAAAAGGGCTTGACGTTACAATGTCATTACATTTAGAGTCATCTCCCATCCAGGAGACGACATGCATCCGACTGACAAGTTCGTTCCAAACTACTACCGCCTAGAGCAACACCTCCGCGAGGGCATCCGGAGCGGCTCGCTCAAGCCCGGCGACTCAATTCCTCCCGAGTCACAACTGTCGCAGCAATTCGGTGTGAGTCGAACGACCGTTCGGCAAGCCCTGTCCCGTTTGGTGTATGAGGGATTGATCACCCGCCACCGCGGACGGGGCAGCTTCGTTGCCGAGCCGCGCCTTGAGCACAGCAAGATGTGGCTGAGTTTCGAGGAAGAGATGCGGGCGCGCGGGGCGACGCCGGGGATCAAGCTTCTGGATATGCGGACGGAGCCCTCCGAGGGCAAGGTGGCCGAGAGTCTCGGTATCCCCGAGGGGACGGCGGTGGTGGTTCTCGAGCGTCTCCGCCTCGTGGACGGCCAGATCGTGGGGTACGAGATCCGGTACCTCCCCCGCCATATTGGTGATGCGCTCACCCCGGACGAGATCCACAACCAGCCGCTGGTTCCCGCCGTGCGCCGTATCCTCGGTAAGCCTCGCACGCGGCTCGCCCTCCGCGTGACCGCCTCGGTCGTTCGACCAAGGGAAGCCAAGGTCCTGCGGGTGAAGGCGGGGACGCCAGTCCTTGTGCGGGAGCACACCTGGTACGTGGACCCCGAGGGTCCCGTCCAGTACGGGAAGTCCATCTTCCGGGGGGACCGCTACCAGATGGCGGTGGAGTTCGCCTCGACCCCGCAAAACCAAACGACAGAGAAGGGGTAAGTTCCAGGATAGCCACTCTGCAACCGTGAGGTGTCACCTGTGCGGGCGATGAAGTTTCCAGAGGCGGGCCGGGCCGAGATCGTGGACGTGCCGGTGCCCGTCCTGCGCGACGGCGAAGCCCTGGTGCGGGTCCGATCGGCGGGTATCTGTCACAGCGACGTGGCGTCCTTCCTGGGCCAGCACGACGTGCGGCGGCCCCCCGTGATCACCGGCCACGAGCTGGCGGGCGAGATCGTGCAGGTCGGATCGGCGGTGACCGGGCGCCGGGTGGGCGAGCGGGTGGCGATCGAGCCGCACATTGGGTGCGGGCGGTGTGTGTATTGCCGGCAGGGCCATTATCACGAATGTCCCCACAAGCGGTTCGTGGGTGTTGGGGATTGGACCGGGGCCTTCGCGGAATATGTGATGGTTGCCGAGCAGATGTGTCACCCGATTCCCGACAAAATGAGCTTCGACGAGGGCGCCCTGCTGGAGCCGCTGTGCGTCGGCCTCCACGCGGTGCGCCGCGTGGATCTTCGTCTGGGGGAGACCGTCGCCATCCTGGGCGTCGGCACCATCGGCCTGATGACGCTGCTCTGCGTCCGGTGTGCGGGCCCGGGATGGATCGCCGTGACCGATCCCAGCGCTTTCAAGCGGGAGACGGCACTGCGCTTGGGCGCGGACCTGGCCATCGACCCGCTGGCGACGGACCCGGTGGAGGCGGTGCGAGCGGCCACGGACGGCCTGGGGGCGGATGTCGTGTTCATCGCGGTGTCATCCGATTCGGCGCTGCGGCAGGCCGTGGAGCTCTGCCGGCGCATGGGCCGCCTGGTGATCATCGCATCCTTCTTTCAGGGCGGCGGTCTGGAGGCCCGGCAGGTCCAGGTCGGTGAGCGCACGGTGATCGGCACGTCCATGTACACGGCGAATGACTATCGGCTGGCCATCCGACTCTGGAGCCAAGGGCACTTCGCGCTCCTGCCATCGCTCATCACCGAACGGATCCGCCTAGAGCAAGCGCCCCGGGTCGTCGCGGCCCTGGCCGCCGGCGAAAGACCGGACAACGTGAAGACCATCATTCAGGTTGAGTAGATGGGGTCAATTTCCTTGCGTGGAGGATCCGTGAGGATCATTGACCTAACCATCGAGCTGGCCGACGGGGCACAGACCCACCCGGCAGTTCGGGCAGTCTGCTGACCGAAGGCTGTCGCTCCGCGGTCGAATTGCGTCTGCGCGCGGGTAACGCTCAGCAGAGGGGGCGAGATATGAGTCTTACAGGGAAGGTCGCGGTCGTCACGGGTGCGACCAGCGAGATCGGTCGAGCCATCGCGCTCCGGCTGGCCGCGGAGGGTGCGGCCGTGTTCGTCACGGGAAACACCCCCGCCAAGGTCGAGGGGGTGGCCGCGGACCTGCAGAAAGCGGGGGCGAAATTCCGGGCGGCTGCGCTCGATCTGACCACGCCAGAGATGGTGAACCGCTTTTTCGCCGAGGTGGCTGAGAAGCTCGGCCCAACGGACATCCTGGTGAACGCGGCGGCCTGGCGTGTGCACGACCCGTTTCTGGAAACGACCTACGCGGGCTGGCGGCGCACCTTCGAGGTCTGCGTGGACAGCTACTTCCTCTGCAGCCAGGCAGCCGCGCGCCAGATGGTGCCGCGGAAGTGGGGGCGCATCATCCAGATCGGCTCGATCGCGGGGTCGGTGCTGATGGTGCCTTTCACGGCCTACACGGCGGCCAAGGGGGCGGTTCACGCCATGGCCAAGGCCATGGCGGTGGATCTGGCCCTGCACGGCATCACGGTGAACGTCGTAGCCCCCGGCGTTGTTGAGACCCGCTACACCCGCACCTACTTGCGGCCTGAGCAGATCCAGAAGCGCCTGGAGCGAATTGCCATGGGACGGCTGGCCAGCCCGGAAGATTGCGCCGCGGCCGTGGCGCACCTCACCTCGCCCGACATGGGCTACGTGACCGGGCAGATCCTGTACGTGGATGGCGGATTCCTGAGCGCCGGCGTCATCGCGCGGTAGGCTTTCCAGTTCGGATCAAGGGCGCCACGGGGTCTCTCATTCGTGCCATCGCCATCATCGAGGACAAAGGAGAACAAGCATGAGCTGTCCTACCATTGCCGTGACCATGGGTGATCCAGCCGGCATCGGGCCGGAGATCGTGATGCGGGCCCTGAACGAGCCCGAGGTGCGCTCCTGCTGTAACCCCGTCGTGATCGGCGACCCACGCATCCTGGTGCGCGCCGGCGGCGTGGTGCAGAGCCCCCTCTCGATCATCACGGTGTCGCGCGCCGCCGGCGCGGGAACGGACCCGACCAGCGTGGATGTCGTCGTGGCCGGCGAACTGCCCCCGGACACTCTCAAGCCGGGGACCCTGGACGCCCGCTGGGGTGAGTGCGCGGCCGCCTGCTGCCGGCGTGCCGTGGCGCTGGCGCAGGTCGGCGAGGTGAGCGCCATCGTCTCGACTCCCTTCAACAAAGAGGCGTTCCACATGGCCGGCTACACGGCCATGGACGACATGACGTACTTCCAGGAGTGCTTCGGCGCGGCCGACGCATACCAGGTAGGCGAGGTGGCGGGGCTGTGGACGACGCCGGTCACGTTCCACGTTCCGTTCCGCGCGATCCCCGACCTGATTACGATCGAGGCCGTGCTCCACAAGATCCGGCTCCTGCACCGGGTGATGTCGTCGGCGAAAGTCAGCCCGCTCAAGATCGGCGTGGTGGCCCTGAATGTCCACGCGGGTGAGGGCGGGATGTTCGGCCGCGAAGAGATCGACGTGATCGGCCCCGCCATCCGGCAGGCCAAGGTCGAGGGGTTCGACGTGATCGGCCCCATTCCACCCGACAGCGCCTTCCCGATCGCGTTGCGGGAAGGCTTCCACGGGCTCGTGTGCATGTATCACGACCAAGCCAACATCGCGCGGAAGATCCTGGGGCGGGAGCAGCCCGGGGTGAGCCTGTTCCTGGGGATGCCGGCCCCGATCGGCACGGTCCCACACGGGACGGCCTACGACATCGCGTGGAAGGGGATCGCCCGGCATGCCATGATCGTCCGCGCCATCACCATGGCCGCGGCCCTGGCGGCGAGTGGAACGGAGAAGTGACCGGGCACTGAAGGCGGACGCAAGTCCGCGGAGAGGAGAGAGTGTCATGATGCGCCGGATTGTTCTTGCGGTGATGGTGATGGCGTTGCTCATCGGCCTCGGGGGTCCCGTACCCGCCCAGGCCCAGCAGCCGATCGTGATCAAGCTAGGCAATGTCCAGGCGACGGGGGACATCGTCCAGACCGGTCTGAAGAAGTTCGCCGATCTGGTGGGCGAGCGGACCAAGAGCCGGATCCAGGTCCAGATCTTCCCGGCCTCGCAGCTCGGCACCGAGCAGGAACTCCTGGAGGGGGTGCAACTCGGCACCCTGCACATGTTCGAGGGCAGCACCGGCTCCGTGGGCCGGTTCCTCCCCGACCTGGAGGCGTTCGCCGCCCCGTATATCTGGCGGGACGCCGACCACATGCTGAAGGCCGTCCGGGGGCCCATCGGGCAGGGGCTGGCGGAGCGGTTGGTGAAGGCCAAGGGGATGCGGGTGCTGGACTTCGGCTGGCTCTTCGGCAACCGCTACCTCACGACCAAGTCCAAGGCGATCTACAAGCCGGATGACCTGAAGGGCATGAAGATCCGGGTGCAGCCGACCGCCATCTACCTGGAGACGATCAAGGCCATGGGGGCCAACCCCACGACGATGGACTTCAAGGAGGTGTACCTCGGGCTCCAGAGTGGCGTGATCGACGGCCAGGAGAACCCGCCGTTCGTGATCTTCAACAACAAGCTCTTCGAGGTGCAGAAGTACGTGATGCTGACCGCGCACATCACACAGAACCAGGCGATCGTCATCAACGACAAGTTCTATCAGGGCCTGTCGCCGGAGTTCCGGAAGATCCTGACCGAGGCGGCCTACGAGGCAGGAAACTTCCAGAACGACCTCATCCTGAAGAGCGAGGAGGAGTACCTGGACAAGCTGAAGGAGAGGGGGATGAGCGTCATCCAGCCAGACGTGAAGGCCTTCCGCGAGGCGACCAAGGACGTCCATAAGAGGGTCTCCGAGAAGTGGGAGGCCGGGCTGTACGATCGGATCCAGGCCGTGAAATAACGACAGCCATCAGCCGTCAGCGGTCAGCCTTCAGCCCGAGGCATGAGCCGCCCTCGCTGCGTGCTGATCGCTGACCGCTGCGCGCTCCCCCCGGAGACTTAACGTATGGGCACCCTGATCGATCGTCTCGTCCACTGGGCCCTGGCGGCCAACCTCGGCTTCATGACCTGTCTGGTGTTCACCAGCGTCGTCCTCCGCTACGTGTTCAACAGCCCGCTGACGTGGAGCGAGGAACTGGCCTCGCTCTGCTTCGCCTGGCTGACCTTCGTGGGAGCCTACGTCGGCTTCCGGACGGACTCGCATATCCGGATCGACACCCTGACCATTTTCCTGCCGGCCGGCCTGCGCCGCGGTATCCGCCGGTGCGGCGACGTCGGTGTCCTGGCGATCCTCGGCGTCTTCGTCTGGCAGGGGGTCAGCCTGTGCATCACGACCTGGAGCCTGGAGTTTCCGGCATTGGAGATCTCCCGGGGGT
>JBGPQZ010000017.1:0-21899 GCA_041489335.1 Methylomirabilia bacterium | reverse complement strand
CCCTGCAAGTCGGGTCGGCGTCCGCGGGATATGCCGGCAGACAAATACTCTCCGTAACGGCGCCGCGCGATGGCCATCCGGCCGCCGAAGAGACCGAGGATCTCTCCGGTGTCCTGCCAGCGACGCCTGACCCTCCCTACCAGCACGCTATGGCCGCTCCACAGAAAACGATCGAGAGCCGTCGTCGTTCGGACGAGCCCGGCGCGGAGCGGATTCAGATGGATATAGCGTACCAGCTCCAGGAGGTACGGCTCCTCCTCGACGAGGATCGATTTGTACCGATTCTGGAAGAGGTGGCCTGCGCGGCGGTGGCGACGATTGAACGAACCGGCATATCCGGTGAGGAGGCGCGCCATCACAGTCGCCAGCGGATGCGCTCCGGTTCGGACCAGCAGATGGACGTGATTCGACAGGAGGGCCCACGCCAAGACCGACAGGCTCGTCTCCGTCACCAACGCGGCAAGCCGGTTGAGAAAATCCTGGCGGTCTGCGTCTCCAAGGAAAAGGGGACGCCCATCAATCCATCGCACGATGGCATGATGAAGGGCGCTGGGCCCGTCAATGCGTGGTCCCCGCGGCATGGCAGCCAGATTAGACGCTCCCGTGAGGATTGTCAACAATACTGCAAATAAGTGTGGGGCGTCCCCTATTTTCTATTCTAGGAAGCGTCAGCGGGGGGTCCAGAGCGCGTCGCGCAGGCCGGAGGAGCGGGTCAGGCGGCGGGCGGCGGCGGCGGCCAGGACCTCGGCGCTGCCCCAGATCTCGACGCGCGAGCGGGCCCGCGTGATGCCGGTGTAGACGAGCTCGCGCGTCATGACCGGCGTGAGCTCGTTCGGCAGGATCAGCAGGATCTCTTCCGCCTCGGACCCCTGGCTCTTGTGGACCGTCGTGGCGTAGGCGGTCTCGAGTGCGGGCAACCGGGCGGGCGGGAGCCGGCGCACGCCGCCCTCGGCCGTGCGGAAGAACACGCGGGGCTTGCCTTCCGCGGCCGGGTCGGCCAGCGTGACCCCGAGGTCCCCGTTGAACAGCCGAAGGTTATAGTCGTTCGCCGTCACCAGCACCGGGCGGCCGCAATACCAGGGGGACCGCGGGCGGATCACCCCCCGCGCCTCCAGGCACTCCTCGATGAGCTGGTTCAGCGCCTCGACCCCAAAGGGGCCGGTGCGGTGCGCGGACAGGACGCGGAACCGGTCCAGAGCCGCCAGGGCCGCCTCGGGCGTCTCGGTAGCCAGGTACGCCCCCAGCCTTTCCGCAGCCTCGGCGAGCCGCGGCGCGAGCTCTCGCGGCGACGGGAGCGGACGCCAGACGACATCCTCGCACTCCCCCCCCTCCAGGAGGGCCAGCGCCGATCGGCCGTCCCCCTGGTTCACCAGCCGCGCCAGTCGGCCGATGCCGCTCTGCTGGCCGAAGCGGTAGCTCCGCGTGAGCAGGACGATGGCGTCCCGTATCGGCGGCCCTGCCTCGAGACCCGACCCGCTGCAGGGCGCGGTACAACGGGTGCCCGCCGGCTCCTGGCCGGTGACTTCGCGCAGGCGCCGCCGGAAGACCGCGGAGAAGCCGGGGGCGTCGCCGCAGATGTCGCCGAGGACGGCCCCCGCCTCGACCGAGGCGAGCTGATCCTTGTCCCCGAGCAGGATCAGGCGCGCCCGCGGCGGCACGGCCCGGACCAGCTTGGCCATGAGGGCCAGGTCCACCATGGAGGCCTCGTCCACCACCAGAACGTCGACCGGCAAGGGGTTGTCCCGATCGTGCCGGAAGTCCACCGACCCCGGCCGGAAGCCCAGCAGCCGATGAATCGTCGCCGCCTCGACGGGGATGGCGTCGCGAATGCGATCCGTCACCTGGAGCGTTTCCCGGCTTATCCGGATGGCCTCCTGCATCCTCGCCGCCGCCTTGCCGGTCGGGGCCGCGAGGGCGATGTGCAGGGGCCGACCCGCCGCCTGCTCCAGGAGCAGCGCGAGGATGCGCACCACGGTGGTGGTCTTGCCCGTCCCCGGCCCGCCGGAGATGACGCAGAACCGCTTCAGCGCCGCCACGGCGGCGGCGATGCGCTGCCAGTCCACCCCGTCCGCCGTAGGCGGAAAGAGTCGGTCGAGCCCGTCCCGCACTCGCCGCGGGTCCACATCGCCCGGATCGTCGGCAATCCGGCCCAGGAGGTCCAGGGCGAGCCGTCGCTCGTAGGCCCAGTAGCGGTACAGGTACAGGCGGCCGGCCTCGTCCAGGATGAGCGGCGCATACTCTCCCGGCCGCCCCACCACCGCGTGTCGCCGCAGGGCCTCGCACCACACCCGAAGCGGCGGGGCAAGACCCGCCTCCCCCTCGCCGAGCGCGGCGAGCGGTTGCCCGGCCGCTTCCCCCAGGCTCACGCAGATGTCCCCCTGGCTGGTGGCGCGGCAGGCCAACCGCACGCCGAGCGTGAGGAGCGGATCCTCCCGCTCGGCCAGGCGGGTGAGCAGCCGGGCCATGTGCGCCTCCAGGCCGCCGGTGTCGGCTCGAAGCGGCGGCTCCTGTGCCTGGTCCCGCATCCTCATCCTCATCCTCGGCCGCCGTCCCCCGAGGCCAAATACCGATCCAGCGCACCGATCAGCGACGCGGACGGCCGGTCGCGATAGACCCCGCAGTCCGCGCCCCGCGCCGGATCCATCCCCCGCACGAATAAATAGAACACGCCGCCGAAGTCCCGCTCGTATCGATAGTCCGGCAGCCGCTGCCCCAGATACCGGTGCAGCGCCACGGTGTAGATCAGGTACTGGAGGTCGTAGGCTTCGCGGGCCATCACCGAGGGCAGCCGCTCCGCCCGGTACGCCTCCGGATCGCCGCCCAGCCAGTTCGATTTGTAGTCCGCCAGATGGTACCGGCCGCCGGCCTCGAAGACCAGATCCATGGAGCCGGTCATGAACCCCTGCACCGGGTCGAAGGGCAGCCCCTCGATCCGCCCCCGGCCCGATCCGCCATGGCCGTGCTCCAGAAGCAGGGCGGCCAGGCGCCGCGCATCGAGATGGGCGACCGGATAGTGGAACGTGAGCTCGTCCAGCCGCTGAATTCGTTCCACGCGGCCCAGGCACAGGCCCGCGGCGGAATCCAGGGGAGTCCCCAGGACGTGCTCCACCATGTCCGCCACGGCGGCCCGCCAGGCGACCTCGAAGCCGTGCTCGCGCAGCAGCCGCTCCGCGGCCTCCTCGATGCTCGCCCGGTCGGCCCGCGCGAAATCCAGCCTCGCGAAGAGGGCGTGCATGAAGATCCCCGCCCGGACGCCGCGGGGGAAGTCGGCGATGTCGCGGGTCGACTCGCCGGGCACGATCGTTCGCGCGTCTCGCTCCGGCGTGGCCGCGGCGTCGTAGTCCGGCCCTTCCCGGTGGCCGCCCGCCGTGAGGCCCGAAAAGCTGGTGACCTGCCAGCCCCTCGGAATCCTCCCGCCGAAGGGCCGCGCCTGGAGCGACTCCGGGGCGGGCGGCGCGGGACGGGTCGCGGCGGGCGCCGTCGGAGACACCGTCTCGACCGCGATCGCCCCCCCGGCCCTGCGTGCCAGCGCCAGGAGATCCGCCTGGACCTCCCCATCGCTGAGCCCATTGGCCCGCTCCCGGACGGAGGCCAGGGGGTCGGCCCCCGGATCTGTCGGCTGATGCAGCAGGTACGCCAGCCCCGACTGCTCTCCCCCGTTGATGTTCCCCCACACGACCGTGCAGCGATGCTCGGCGCGCGTCAGGGCGACATAGGCGAGCCGCAGGTGCTCCGCCAGCGCCTCGCGCTGCGCCTGCGCCCGCGCCTCGTCGATCCGGTCCGACCCCGCGTCCAGCGTGGCCGCGTGGCCTGCGGCCGGGTCGTGGAACAGCACGCCCACCCCCTCGTCCGTGTTCCGGAGCGACACGTCCCACAGGAACGGGCAGAAGACCAGGGGGTACTGCAGGCCCTTGCTCTTGTGAATGGTGGCGATCTTCACCAGATTCTCGTCGCTCTCCAGGCGGAGCTGGGCCTCCTCGGCCGCCGTCTCTCCACCCTGCCGCCGCCCTGCCAGCCAGTCGATCAGGCCTTCCATCCCCAGGTGGTCCGCGGCGGCCGCAGCCTGCAGGAGCTCCGCCAGGTGCAGGACATTGGTGAGGCGCCGCTCCCCGTCCTCGAACGCCAGGAGGCGGGCCGCCACGCCTTCCGTCTTCATCAGCCGGCGAAACATCTGGATGAATCCCTGACCCCGCCAGAGGGCCTGGTACTCCTGGAAACCGTTCGCCCGCGCCTCCCAGGCCGCCTCGTCCTCACCCAGCGCCTCCAGCGCGTTCCCGCGGAGGCCGAAGAGGTCCATCGCCAGCGCGGCCCGGGCCAGCGCCTCCCGCCCCGGCTGCGCCACGGCCACCAGGACGCGCTCGATCTCGGCCGCCTCGCGCGAGTCGAAGACGCTCGCCTCGCCGAGCTGCACGCTGGCGATGCCGAGCCGAAGGAGCGCCTCCCGCACCCGGTCGGCCTGGGCGTTGGTCCGCACCAGGACCGCGATGTCTCCCCCCCTGAGAACCGCTTCCCCGATTCGAGCCTCGCCACGGCCGGCCGCGTCGAGGAGCCGCGCGATCTCGGCCGCCGTGGCCTGAATCGCCGCGACCGTGGCCCTCTCCTTGGACATGGGCGTGCTCTCGTCCGCCCGTGTGAGGCACCAGATCCGGAGCGGCGCCGCGACGTCCCCCGCCACCGAGAGGGCCTTGCGCTCCTTCTCGGCCGGACGCACCGGAAGGAACTCGATCTCGTCGAACAGGAACGGCTCGCTCGCTCCTCCGAACACGGCGTTCACCGCCCGGACCAGCCCGGGGGCGGAGCGCCAGTTCCGATCCAGCGTGCGCCGCGCCTCCGCGTCGCGGCCCGCCGCCAGATAGGCGAAGACATCCGCCCCCCGGAAGCCGAAGATGGCCTGCTTGGGATCCCCCACCAGGAAGACCGGGAGAGGGCTTCCGCCGTAGATCCGCTTGAAGATCGAGTACTGGGTGGGGTCGGTGTCCTGGAACTCGTCGATCAGCGCCGCGGAGTAGCGCCGGCGAAGGCCCGACGCCAGCGCCGCGCCGCGATCGGCCCCGAGCGCCCGATCCAGGCGAAGCAGGAGATCGTGGTAGGCCGTCAGCTGCCGGCGCGCCTTCCGCGCGGCCAGCTCCTGCCTGCAGTAATCGAGGAGCTCCAGCCTGAGCGTCTTGGCGCGGAACGCCAGGTGGGCCGCGAGCGCCTGCCAGGCCTCTGCCAGCCGCTCGCACGCCGCGAAGAACGGATGGGCCGGCGGGACGCACCCCTTCTTCGCCGCCGCGCGCAGCGCGCCCGACGCGCACTTTTCGACCCGCGCGCACCAGCCGGCATGCGGTTCGGCCGGCCGCAGGAAGGCGTCGATCTCTTCCAGCCAGACCGGGAGGGATTTCGGGGGGTACTTCTGGGCATTGAGCGACGTCTGGGTGCAGAGCAGCCCCTCGATCGCCGCCCGGTCCCTCCCCCAGACGGCTTGCGCCTCGCGGTAGCGGGCCGCGTAGGCGGCTTCGGCCTCGGGGCCGACGGGCGGAGGCGCGGGGGGCCGGATGGTCAGGGACGTCCTCCCCAGGTAGGGCCGCATGGTCTTGACGAGCCCCTCCGGCGTCCACCCTTCCCGCAGGAGGTACCCCACCAAGAGCCGCGACCCTTGATACAGGTTCTTCCGCCAGAAATCGTCCACGACCTCTTGCAGGAGCTCCCCCTCGTCCGGAACGAGCTCGGCCTCGAACGGCTGGCCGCTCTCGAAGGCGCTCTCCTTGAGCACCCGCTGGCAGAAGCCGTGGATGGTGAGGATCGCCGCCTCATCGAAGCTCTGCACCGCGCGGGCGAGCCGGCGGGCGGCCACGGCGTGTTCCGGCATACGCGCCAGCAGTCCGGCCAGGACCTCGTCCTGAGGATCCGCGGGCGCCCCTCTCACGAACGCCTCCCGCGCCGCCTCCAGCCGCGCGCGGATCCGCTCGCGGAGCTCCGCCGTGGCGGCCACCGTGAAGGTGACGACCAGAATCTGGTCCACCGACCGGCCCCCCTCCAGCACCAGCCGGAGGTAGAGGTCCGCCAGGGTGTGGGTCTTCCCCGTCCCGGCGCTCGCCTCGATGAGCCGGAGGCCTTCCAGGGGCTCCGCCAGGATGTCCAGCGGCTGTGTCGGCCAGGTCGTCTGCGCGCTCATGGTCGTCGGTGTTCCAGCATGGGCAGGAAGACCTCTCGCGCCAGCCGTGCGAAGTCGGCGTCCAGCGGATCGCAACCCCGAAACACCAGGAGGTGGTACGGGTCCTGTCCCTCCGGGGTCTTCTTCGAGAATTCGTTTCCGACCCATGCCGTGCGGGCGGCCGAGAGCGCCCGCTCCTCGCCCTGTCCCTTCTGCAGGCGCTCCGCGTAGGCGAACCCCACCTCCGGGAAGAGATGCAGGGGCTGTGAGAGGCCCGCCCAGTAGATCTCGGCCAGCAGAGAGAGGCGCGGCAGCGGATTCGCCACCGGCCCCAGCAGGATCGTCTCCTCCTCGCCGACCCAGCAGCTCTCGGGGGCCACCCCCGGCGGCCGCAGGCTATTCAGGAGCAGGTGCCGGAGCCAGAGCGCGATCCAATCCTTCGGCTTGGCCGTGGTCAGGCGAAAGTCCAGGAGCCCCTGGGCAGTCGCTCCGGCCAGCCAGCCGGTCAGCCGGACGGGGCCGAGGTCGCAATCCACGGGGATCGGTTCCAGGTGCAGGGCGGGCCGGCGCTGCTCGAGGCGCTTCACGAAGGCCTCGACCTTCTCGGCCTCCCCGGCGAAGAGCACCTCCCCCACGCGCCCTTCCGGCAGCCGCCCGCCGGCCCGCGCGACCTGGAAGGCGTCGGCGAGCGAGCCGGTGGCGAGTCGGAGGTCGAGCAGATCCTCCCGCAGCCCGTAGGCGGCCAGGCCGTCCAGCGTGAACGGCTCACGGCTTTCCAGCAGCCCTTCTTGCTCCTCCAGGTGGATCCGCAGCCGCTCGCGGACCAGGTACTTCGTCGGCTGCTGGAAGAAGCGGATGAAGCGGGCCAGGTCGACCGTGTGCCACTCGACCGGCGGCTCCGCCAGCGGGCGCACGAGAAACGGCGGCGGGGCGGCGGCGGTCCGCCGCTGCCGGCTGGCCTCGCAGAACTCCTCCGAGTAGCTGAACAGGTGCGGCCCGTCCGCGCCGCCCCGGAAGTAGCGCGGACTGAAGGCGTGCAGCGGATGGCGCGTGACCAGCCAGTCGCGGAGCGCTCCTTCGCCCTCCGGAGGAGCGAACCCGTGCTCCACGTAGTCCAAGAGCTCGCTCACCAGGACCGAGGGCGGGAGCGGCGCGTTGTCCCGGTTGCTCTGGCCCACGTAGCTCAGGTACAGGACGCGGCGCGCCGAGACGATGGCCTCCAGGAACAGGTAGCGGTCGTCGTCTCGCCGCGACCGGTCGCCGGTCCGGATGTCCTCGCTCATCAGGTCGAAGCCCGGCGCGCGCCGGCTCCTGGGGTAGCTGCCGTCGTTCAGCCCGATGAGGCAGACCACCTGGAAGGGGACGCTCCGCATCGGGACCATGGCACAGAACGTCACCCGCCCCGCCAGGAACCGCCCCCCACCCCACCCCTCTCCCAGCGCGGCCTGCAGGGCGGACCGCACGACGGCGAGCGACACCGGACTCTCGAAGTCGGCCTGGGCCGCCTCCGCGGCCAGCGCCGCGGCTGCCCGGCGGATGTCGGCGACCTGCTCCTCCTCGTCCTCGTCGGCATCCAGGAAGCGGCCGAGAAGGCGCACGAGGAGGTCCGCCCATTCCGCGACCGGGCGGGGGCGCGACAGCTCTTCTCGCGCGGCGAAGAGGGCCTCACCGAAGGAGCAGAGTCGACCCAGGATCCGGCTGGCCGCCCCCTCGATCTCGTCGTAGGGCAGGATGCCGCCGAAGAGCCGCCGGCCGTCCCCGGGAAGGGCATACCCCAGGACCAGCCGGTCCAGGCCTGCACGCCAGGTGTGCTCCGCCGTCGCCGGGAGGTCGAGGGCCGCACGGCTCTCCCCATCCACCCCCCAGCGCACGCCCGCCCCTCGGACCCAGTCCTGGATCTGCGGCAGGTCGCCCTCCGCAATGCCGAACCGCCGGCGCACCGCTTCGACCTCGAGGAGGCCCAGGACCTGGTCCGCGCCGAAGCGGCCCTCCACGATCTCCAGGAGGGAGAGGAAGGCGCTCGCCACCGGGCTCTCCGTCCGCTGGCGGCGGTCCGCGATGCTGAAGGGAATCCGGCGGCCCGGCTCCGCCGTGTCGAAGACCGCCTCGATGAGGGGGGCGTAGGCCTCGATGTCCGGGGTCATGACGGCGACATCCCCCGGCTCGAGCCTCGGGTCGGACTCGAACAGGGCGAGGAGCTGGTCGTAGAGGACCTCCACCTCGCGCATGGGGCTGTGGCAGGAGTGGACCTGGATCGAGCGGTCGTCGGAGGAGAGCAGGGTGCGAAACGTGCCGCCCTCTCCCCGATTCCGGAGGTTGAGAATGTCGGACTGGAGGCAGTGGAGCAGGCTGTCCTCGCCCGGCTCCTCGAACGTCTCCACTTCGTCCGGGTCGCAATCCAGAAGCAGCCCGAGGAAGTCCCGTCCCTGCTTGCCGCAGGCGGCCAGCAGGCTGTTGCCGGTCTCCAGGTACAGCTCCCGTGGATCCCGGTCCTTCACGCGTCGGGCAATCTCCCGCTCGGATCGAATCTCGGCCCAGAACTGCCGGCAGGGGTTCAGCAGGAAGAGGTGCACGTCCAGGAAGTCGGCCAACCGCTCGAAGACCTGGAGCTGCGCCGGTGGCAGCGTCGGGACGCCGAACAGACTGAGCCGGGAGGGCAGCGCGGACGCCGCCGATCGGACGCCGGCGAGCGCGGCCAGGAAGCGCTCTTGCACCCGCACCCGGTGGATGCCCCCGACCGACCGGACCAGCTCGCGCCAGAGGGGGGCGTGCCAGGACTCCCCGCCCCCCCGCTCCCAGTCCAGGATCCAGTCCGGCCGGTAGACCAGGTACTGGTCGAAGAGGTCCGCGATTCGGCCGGCCAACTGATAGCGGCGGAGGTCGTCGTCCGCATCTGCGAGGTAGGCGCGGAGCGGCGCGAAGGCGTCCCCGCCGACGATCCCGGGCAGCATCCCCATCAGGCGCCAGACCAGGATCTCCCGATCGTAGGGGGAGCGGTCTGGCACGTCCGGGAGGATCCGGCCGAAGAGCTTCCAGGCCAGGCTGGAGGGAAGGGGGAAGTCGACATTGGCGCAGACGCCAAGGCGGTCCGCCAAGCGCATCCTGAGCCAGCGGGCCATCCCGTTGCTCTGGACGGCGACGATCTCTGGGGCGAGGGGCGACGCGAGGGGCTCGCGCAGGACCTCGGCCAGGGCCTCGGCGAGGAGCTCCAGGCGATTACTCTGATGGAGGATCAGCATCGATCGCTAGTCTACACTACCCTGCGGCGGCGGACGCAACCTCTTTCTCGCGCCCCTCACCCTCCCCTCTCTCCCCAGAGGAGCGAGAGAGCAGCCCGCCATGCGCCTCACAGACTCGGGGGCCGGGGCAGGTGAATCCATCCTCTCCTCACCGGCAAGAGGGGTGGATGAGGGGGGTGCAGGATCAACGCGTCGTGCCGGCAGCGTACGCCTGGTCCAGGATTTGGCTCACGTGCCGCACCTGCACGGAGAGGTCCTTGCGTCGTCGGACGCCGTAGGCGAGGTGCATCATGCAGGCGGGGCACTCCGTGGCCAGGATGGAGGCCCCGGTCTTCTCCACGTTCCCCATCTTCCGATCCAGGACCCCCGTGGCCTCCGGGTGGTGGAGGAACGTGTAGCTCCCCGCCGCGCCGCAGCACCAGTCGGCCTCCGGCAGCTCCGTGTAGGTCAGGCCCGGAACGGATTGCAGGAGCTTCCTCGGCTGTGCGGTAATCTTGGCGAACCGGTTGCTCAGGTGGCACGGATCGTGGTAGGTGACCGTCCCCTCGACGGCGCCCAGGGCCCCGGTCACCCCGATCCCCACCAGGAACTCGCTGAAGCTCCGGATCTTCTTCGCGAGCGCCGCCGCCTGCTCGGCGGAGGAGGGGTCGTCCTGCAAGAGGTGCCCGTAGTCCTTGAGGTGCGTGCTGCAGCTCCCGCACTCCGAGATGATCGCATCCAGCCCCATGGCCGGCGCGAGACGATCCACGTTCTTCCGGGCGATGTCGCGCGCGGCCGTGAGGTCCCCGTAGGCATGGGCGGGTCGGCCGCAGCAGGTGTTGTCGAGGACGGTCACCAGGCAGCCGTTCCGCGCCAGGACGCGGAGCGTGGCCTCGACCACCTCGGGGAACTGGAAGCTGAACCCGCAGGAGACGAAGTACCCGACCCGATGCGTGACCTTGGCGGGCGTGGGCACCTGCGCCTGCTCGCCGCGCAGGAAGGGCTTCGCCGCCAGCGGGGGCACCACCTGATTGGCTACCTGGAGCCGCGTGTCCAGGAGGTTCAGGATGCCGGTCTTCTCCGCCACGGTCGCCAGGCCGGTGCGCTTCGCCCAGAGTGCCATCCGACCGGCCAGCTCCAGTCGCCGGCTGTCCGAGAGGACCGACCGGAACAGGACGCGCTGCCAGAGGGGCTGGCCGTGGCGGGTGATGTAGGCGTGCCGGATCGCCGTCACGACCTCGTCCGTCCGCAGGGCCGGGAAACAGTGGGCCGTGCAGCCCCGGCACAGCAGGCAGTCGTCCAGGGCGTGCATCACCTCTGGGGTCAGCTCGAGATTCCCCAGGATCAGGCCACGGGCGATGGCATGGCGCCCGCGCGCCAGCGAGTGCTCCTCACCCGTCACCCGGAAGACGGGGCAGCCGGCCTGGCAGAATCCGCAGCGATTGCACTGCGCGATCAGGTCGTATAACGGAAGCAGTTCCGCCGTGGCCATGCTGTTTCCCTCAGAGTCCGCCGAGGAATCGCCCCGGGTTCAGGAGGCCGTGGGGGTCGAATTCCGCCTTCAGCCGCCGCATCACGGGGAAGCCCTCGCCCGGCGTGCCCCAGGCATCCAGGCGCGCCTTGAGGCGCGGGGGAGCCGCCTCCAGGACGAGGCTCCCCTCGGCCGCCACCGCTTCGCGGCGGAGTGCCTCCAGCGCATCGGCCAGGAGCGCCGTCGGCACGGCCGCGGGCCCCTGCGCGTAGCAGGCACGGACGCCGCCGCTCCCGGCGTGGGCCGTGAGCGCGGCCGTGAGGCCTTGCCGCTCCGCCAGCCTCTCGGCCGCGCCGAAGAGTGCGGCGGTCTGGCTGATGGGGACCGCGATCTTGACGATCACCCGCCCCTCGGGTGATCCCGGGAGCATCTCGAAGGCGTTGCGGATGGCGCGCCAGGCCGGCCCGTTCTCTTCGGCCGCGAGCGTCGTCACCCGCGCCCGGCTCTCGCGCAAGAGCGCGCCGAAGTCCCGCGCCTGTCGCTCCACGGTCTCGGGACTCCCGGCCAGCGCCACGGCCAGGCCGAATCCCGTCCCCGTGAGGCCGAGCGTGCGCCCGAGCAGGGAGACCGCCCCGGGATCCAGGAACTCCATCGCCTCGGGCAGGAGGACCGAGTCCAGGACGCGGGCCACGACCTGCGCCGCCTGATCCAGCCCTGCGAACAGGCCCACGACGCTCGCCCGCACCACGGGGAGCGGCAAGAGCTTGAACGTCGCCTCGGTGATGATCCCGAGCGTCCCCAGGCTGCCGATGAACAGCTTGTTCATGTCGTAGCCCGAGACGTTCTTGATCACCTTGCCGCCGCAGCGGATCCGCTCGCCGTCGGGCAGGACCACCCGCAGGCCCAGGACCCAGTCCCGCGCCGTGCCGTAGAGGAGTCGGCTCGGGCCGGACAGGTTTGCCGCCAGGAGGCCTCCGACCGTCGCCCGCTCCTCGGCGGGTGGGTCCAGGGGGAGGACCTCGCTGCCTTCTCGGAGCACGGCCGCGAGATCGGCGAGCCGCATCCCCGCCTCCACCGTGACGTTCAGGTTGGCGGCGTCGAACTCCACGATCCGGGTGAGTCGATCGAGGCGGAGCGCCACGTCGGCCCGGCGGGGCGGATTCCCCAGCCCCATGGCCGTGCCGCCGCCCCACGGGATGATGGCCGCGTCATGGGCGGCGCAGGCCCCCACCACCGCCGCGACCGCTTCCTGCGTCCCCGGTCGCACCACCATGGCGGGCACAACGCCATCCACGGCGAACGGTGCGAGGGCCGCCGGCTCGGCGCTCACCTCTGCGCCGACGATCACCTCCAGCCGCTCCCGGAGCCCGGCCGGCTCAGGCGGCATGGCGGACCTCCTCCGGGCGCGGGAACATCTTCCCCGGGTTGGCCAGGCCCCTGGGGTCGAAGGCCTGCTTCACCCGGAGCTGGGCGCGGATCTCCGCCTCGCCGTGGACCAGGCGCATGGCCTCGATCTTCTCCAGGCCGACCCCGTGCTCGCCGCTGATGGTGCCCCCCATCGCGACGCAGAGTGTGAGGATCTCCATGCCGGCCTGCATGACCCGCGCCTTCTGCTCCGCGTCGCGCCAGTCGAACAGGATGAGCGGGTGGAGGTTCCCGTCCCCGGCGTGGAAGACGTTGGGAATCTGCAGGTCGTACTTCTTGCCGATCTCGGCGACCTTCCGCAGGACCGCGGGCAGCGCGGTGCGGGGCACCGTCCCGTCGCAGACGAGATAGCTCGGCGCGAGCCGCGCCACGGCGCCGAAGGCCCCGCGCCGCCCGGCCCAGAGGGCGGCCCGCTCTGCCTCGTCCTGGGCCACCCGCACCTCGCGCGCGCCGTGCGCCCGGCAGAGGTCGGCGATGGCCCGGGCCTGCTTCTCCAGATCGTCGGTGAGACCGTCCACCTCGATAATCAGCACCGTGGCGCAGTCCAGCGGGAAGCCGCAGTGGATCGACTCCTCCACCGCCTGGATGACCAGCTGGTCCATCATCTCCAGCGTGGCCGGGACCATGCCGGCGGCCACGATGGCCGAGACGGTCTGGCTGCCCGCCTCGATGCTGTCGTAGACGGCCAGGAGCGTCTTCACGCCCTCGGGCAGCCGCACGATGCGGACGACCACCTCGGTGCAGATGCCGAGCGTGCCCTCGCTCCCCACGAAGAGCCCGGTGAGGTCGTAGCCCGGCGCGTCGGGAGCCTTCCCGCCGATCGTCTCCACTTCACCGTCGGGCAGGACGACCGTCAGGCCCAGCACGTGGTTCGTGGTCACGCCGTACTTGAAGCAGTGGGGACCGCCCGAGTTCTCGGCCACGTTGCCCCCCAGCGTGGCCGCCTTCTGGCTGGCCGGGTCGGGGAGATACTGGTACCCGAGGGGGGCGAGGGCGTTGCCGAACTCGAGGTTGAACATCCCCGGCTGCACCCGGGCCCGGAGATTGGCGCGATCGATCGTGAGGATCCGGTTCATCCGGATCATCTCGATGACGATGCCGCCCTGGAAGGGGATGGTGCCGCCGCTGAGATTGGTGCCGCCCCCGCGGGGCACGAAGGGGACGCCGTACTTGCTGCACGCCTTGACGACGCTCGCCACCTCGGCGGTGGAGCCGACGAAGACCACGGCGTCGGGGCGTCGCTCCTCCAGGTAGGCGTCGTACCCGTAGAGCTGCAGGTCGACGCCCGAGTCCAAGACGTTCGCCTTGCCCACGATCCGTCGAAGTTCATCCGTGAACGCCCTGGGGATCATCGCAAAGCCTCCTCCTCCCCCCTACCGTCGGGAGCGAGGGCGAGTCCGACGCGGAGACGCGTTGGGTCAGTGGAGTGGCCGGACGGGAGCTCCGGGTCGGAGGGACGAACATCGCGAGGGTGCCGCCCATCTGCTGACGCTACGATTGCCGATGATGCCCGTCAATGGGTCATCCCCTGGATTGTCGGGAAGTGTGGACAACGCATGGATGTCGAGCGGGGCGTTCGAAGACTCGGCTCGACGCGAACAGGGCGCTGTCCGGGGCCGAAAGCGCTTGCCCGGACTCGGCTTCCAGGTATAGAAATAGGACGAAGGCGATGTTTCCTTGCATCGATGTCCATTGTGCACGAGGTTGGCGTTCCGATGACAGACGAGCGAGAGCCGGAAGGCGTTCCCCGCGTGGCATCCTTCAAGACGGTCGCGGCCTTCAAGGCGCACCTGGCGACGCTCCCCACTGCCGTCTCCTGCGACGACGAACTGCTCCCCCCCGATCGGAACCCGCTGGCGCAGCCCCTCGCCGTCTACGGCCGCACCCTGGGCAATCGGTTCGTCACCCATCCCATGGAGGGCTGGGACGGGAGCCCGGACGGGAAGCCGACCGACCTGGTGCTGCGCCGCTGGACCCACTTCGGCGTCTCCGGGGCGAAGCTCGTCTGGGGGGGCGAGGCGGTGGCCGTCCGTCACGAGGGGCGCGCCAACCCCAACCAGCTCTGCTGCTCCCCGAGAAACGAGCGGGCCCTCTCGGCGCTGCTCGCCACGCTCAAGGCGGCCCACCGCGAGCGGTACGGCACGACGGACGACCTCTGCGTGGGCCTCCAGCTCACCCACTCGGGTCGCTGGTCGCGCCACGACCCCGACCATGCGGCGCGTCCCCGCATCGCCTACCGGCATCCCGTCCTGGATGCGCAGGTGGGCGTCACGGACGATCGGCCCATCTTGACGGACGGCGAGCTGGAGGGCCTGGTGCACGACTACGTGGCCGCCGCGAAGTTCGCGGCCAAGGACGGCTACGACTTCGTAGACGTCAAGTGCTGCCACGGGTACCTGTTGCACGAGTTCCTTTCCGCTCACACGCGGCCCGGTGCCTACGGAGGGAGCTTTGGGAACCGCACCCGCCTGTTCCGCGAGATCGTGGCGGCCATCCGGCGCGACGTGCCGGGCCTCCACCTGGGCGTGCGACTCTCGTCCTTCGACTTCGTCCCGTTCCGACACCCCGGCCCGGGCGAGGGCAGGCGCGGCGTGCCCATCGACTTCCGCCCGCACCTCCCCTGGCGCTACGGCTTCGGCGTGAATCCCGACCATCCGCTGGAGTACGATCTGACCGAGCCCATCGCGTTCCTCAGGCTGTGTCGCGACCTGGGCATTCGGCTCGTCAACATCACGGCCGCCTCCCCCTACTACAACCCGCACCTCATGCGGCCGGCGCAGTTCCCGCCGTCCGACGGGTACCCGCCGCCCGAGGATCCCCTCACCGGCTGCGCGCGCCTCCTGGAGGTGACCGCGAAGCTCAAGCAGGCCGTCCCGGAAGTCGTCCTCGTCGGGACCGGGTACACCTACCTCCAGGAGTACCTGCCCTACGTGGCGCAAGCCCAGGTCCGGCTCGGGAACGTGGACTTGGTGGGCATCGGCCGGATGCTGCTCTCGTATCCGGAGCTGCCGCACCACGTCCTGACCGGCCGGCCGCTGGAATACAAGCGGCTCTGCCGCACCTTCAGCGACTGCACCACGGGACCGCGCAACCGGATGGTCTCCGGCTGCTACCCGCTGGATCCGTTTTACAGGGCCCTGCCCGAGGCCGAGGTCGTCCGGACCATCCGGAAGCAGGCCGGCCGCTGACGGGAAACTTCCTCCTTGACACGACGCGCCGAGTTGGCATAGACAAGCACCCATGGCCGAAGGCTGAGTCCGCTCATTCGACGACCGCTGGAGTGGTTACGGGGTGGCGTCCGTACCATCCGAAAGGAGGGGCACCGATGAAACGCACCGTCCTCATGTTGCTCTGCCTGGTCCTTGCGTCTACGCTCCTCGCACCCGTCCCGCCCGCGACGGCCGGCGCCAAGATCGAAGTCGCCGTCGCCATGCACAACGCCCGGACCGAAGAGATCGTCTGGGGCATCGCCAACCGCATGAAGGATCACATCGAGAAGACCTCCCAGGGCGCCATGACCGTGAGGCTCCTCGGCCCCGAGGTGGGCGGCGAGCGCGAGATCCTGGAGGGCACCACCCGCGGCGAGTTCCAGATCGTCCAGTCCGGCGACATGGGCATCGCCATCTACGCCCCCAAGTACGCCGTGACCTCCGTCCCCTTCGTCTTCCCCGACTACGGCTCCGTCGAGAAGGCCTACCAGGGCACGCTGGGCCAGAAGCTCGACGCGGACATGACCAAGAACGGGAACATGCGGCTGCTCGGCCTTTCCCGGCGCGGCGCGCGCCTGCTCACCGCCGGCAAGGCCATTCCCACCCCGGCCGAGCTGAAGGGCCTCAAGCTGCGGGTCCCCGAGATCGCCACCTGGGTGGCCGTCTGGAAGGAGCTGGGTGCGCTGCCGACCCCGGTGGCCTGGCCCGAGGTCTTCACCGCCCTGCAGACCGGCGTCGTGAACGGCCAGGAGAATCCCATCCTGCAGATCTACGAGGCCAAGCTGTACGAGGTCCAGAGGTACGTCATGCTCACCGACCACCTCTCGGCCTACTTCCACTGGTTCGGGAACACCAAGTTCCTGGCCGGGCTGAGCCCCGAGCACCGGAAGATCGTCGAGGACGCGGTGAAGCTGGCCGCCGACTGGGGGAGCAGCCAGCAGGAAGCGAAGAGCGCCGAGCTGCGCTCCATTCTGGAGAAGAAGCACGGCGTCCAGTTCGTCACCGTGGACAAGTCGAAGTTCTTCGGGACCGCCCGGCCGGCCGTCGAGCGCATCGCGGCCCAGCAGTGGGCGCCCGAGGTCAAGGATCTCTTGAAGGAGATCCTCGGCTGGTAGACGGAGACCGCTGACGATAGAGCCCAGCGTCCCGCCGCACCCGCGGGCGGATGCTGGGCTTCCTTGTGCACGACGGGGGCGGTCCGCCCCCGTCCATCGCACCGCTACGGAACGAGGCCACGGTTCGCCCATGAGCGCCTTCACTCGTCTGGTCTGGAAAGTCCTGGAGATCGCGGTCCTCACCGCCTTCGTGGCGATGCTCACCCTGGTGATCGCCCAGGTGTTCTTCCGCTACGTCTTGGCGGTGTCCGTCCCCTGGACCGAGGAGGCCGCCCGCTGGTTCTACGCCTGGCAGATCTTCCTCGGCAGCGCCATCGCGACGAAGGAGGGTCTGCACCTGCGCGCCGACTTCCTGCTGGCGCGGTTCCCGCCCAGAGTGAAGGCCTGCGTGGACTTCGTCATCAGCCTGGCGGGCCTGGTGTTTCTGGCGGGAATCATCTGGGGAAGCCTCCTGATGATGCGGGCGGTCTATCCGGTGGAGGCCGGCAGCTTCCCCGTCAGCACGAGCTACCTCTATCTGTCCATCCCCGTCAGCCTGACCGTCATGGTCTATCTGACGGCAAAGGGCGTGATCCGGGACTGGCGGACGCTCTTCGGCCGCCTGCAGGGCTGAGGGGAGGACGGCGATGCTCATCTTCTTCCTGATGATGGGGGTGCTGCTGGTCCTCATGCTCCTTGGCTTCCCCGTGGCCCTGAGCATGGGGGTGACGAGCGTGCTCACGCTCGGGGTCCTGCGGGGCTTCGACGCGATCCCCTGGGACATGCTGTCCCAGCGGATCATGTACGGCGTGACCAACTTCACCCTCCTCGCCATCCCGTTCTTCATCCTGGCCGGGCGGCTGTGCAACGAAGCCAAGATCACCGACCGGATCTTCGAGTTCGCCAAGACCCTGGTGGGCCACTTCAGGGGCGGCCTGGGTCACGTGAACGTCCTGGCCAGCATGATCTTCGCCGGCATGTCCGGCAGCGCGGTGGCGGATGCCGGCGGCCTCGGCCAGATGGAGATCAAGGCGATGGTGGACGAGGGGTACGACCTCGAGTTCAGCGCCGCCGTGACGGCGGCCTCCGCCACCATCGGCCCCATCATCCCGCCCAGCATCCCCATGGTGATCTACGGCGCCATGGCGGGCGAGTCGGTGGCCAAGCTCCTCATCGCCGGCTTCTTCCCCGGCGTCATCATGGGAGTGGCCATGATGGCGCTCCTGGTGGCCATGGCCCCGTGGTACGGCTGGAAGGCGAAGCGGCGCGCCTCGATGCGGGAGGTGTTCGCGGCGATCAAGAAGGGCGTCCTCCCGCTCCTCGCGCCCGTCATCCTCATTGGAGGCATCGTCTCGGGGATTTTCACGCCCACCGAGGCCGCGGCCATCGCCGTGGTCTATGTCATAGTCATGGGCGTCTTCTACCAGACCATCAACCTCCGGAGCTTCCTCCAAGTCCTCAAGGACTCCATGATGGATACCTCCATCATCCTGTTCATCGTGGCCGCCAGCTCCATTTACAGCTGGGTGATCGCCCGGTATCAGATCACCGACACGCTGGTCAACTGGATGGGGAGCATCGTCAGTACTCAACTGATGTTCCTGCTCGTGGTGAACATCTTCCTCCTGATCGTCGGCTGCTTCATTGATCCGACGCCCGCCCTGTTCATCCTGGTGCCCGTCTTCATGCCCATGGTCAAGCAGTACGGCGTCGATCCCATCCACTTCGGGGTCATCATGGTCTTCAACCTCATGATCGGCCTGGTCACCCCGCCGGTGGGCACGGTGCTCTACATCCTAAACCGCGTGACGGGCGTCCCCCTGGAGCGGCTCTCCATTGCTATGCTCCCCTGGTACGTCCCGCTCCTGGCGACGCTCGCTCTCATCGTCCTCTTCCCCGGCCTCTCCGTCTGGCTGCCGAACGCGCTGCTCGGCCGCTAGGCGCGCTCAATGGCGGTGATGGCGGCCCGCATCCAGCCCAGCGCGTGGGCCATGCTTGCGTGCCACGGGGCCGGGCACGCGAGGAGCGGCGTGTGGTCGGGGATGATCACGCCGTCGAAGCCGTTCCCGTGGAGGACCCGGAGCACCCGCAGCATGTCCGTGTCCCCGTCGTCGATGAACGTCTCGTGGTAGTGGGGCACCTTCCCCCGCACGTTCCTGAGGTGCACGTAGGCGATGCGCCCGGCCCGGCTGTACCGGTCCACCGCCGCGTAGACGTCCGCATCGGCCATCTCCGACACCGTCCCCACGCAGAACTCGATGGCGTTCATCGGGCTCGGGGTGAGGTCGAGGACACGCTGGAAGAGGTCGGGGTGGTAGACCAGGCGCGCCGCCCCGCGCAGCTCCGGGAGCGGCGGGTCGTCCGGATGCAGCGCGAGCCGGACGCCGGCCTCCTCGGCCACCGGGATCATCTCGGCGAGGAACGCGGCGAAGCGCCGCCAGATCTCCTCGCGACTCACGCGCCCCACCGTCTCCCGCGGGTCGTCCGGATTGAACCGGGCGGGGTCATAGATCATGTTCCACACCATCCCCGCGGGGATGGGGGGCTGCGGCGGATCCTCGAAGCCGACCGACCGCGCGCCGCCCCGGGCGAACGGCCCCTCGGTCCGGCCCCAGACTCCCGCCACGCTGAAGCTGTAGCCCATCGTCCGGATGCCCGCCTTCCCCGCGTCGCGCAGGAGGCGCTTCAAGCACTCCATCTGCTCCGCACGGCGCGGGCCATCCAGCAGAACATCATGCCAGTGGGCCGGGGCGAAGTTCTCCAGGGCTTCCAGCGTGAGGCCTTCGGCCTCGATCATCGCCTTGAGGTCCCGCAGCCCCTCGTAGGTCCAGATCGGGTCGTCGGCCTCCGAGATGCCGAAGCCGAGGCTGGATTGGTCCGAGGTGATGATCTTGGCCTCCCCCCGGACGAAGTGGCCCGGCAGGTGGGCCACGATGTGCGTGGCGCCGGCCTGTCGCGCGAAGCGCAGCGTCTCCGGGTTGAGGAGCGTGCGGTACAGCCCGAGACCGAGTTGCATGTCGTCTCCATGAGGCGGCGGACCTGGTGGCGCGTCTCGAAGCTTCGCAGCGGCCTTCCGCGGCTCCGCGCGAGGTGCGCCCCCGGGGGCCAGCGACCGCCTCCATCAGGATCGAAGGCGGAAACGGCGCTACGCTTGCAGGGCATCGATGAGGGTCTGGCAGAATTCCGGGAGGTCGTCCACCTCCCGGCTCGTGATGATCGCCCCGTCCCGCACCGCGGGCGCGTCCACCCACACGGCGCCCGCGTGGATCGCGTCGGTCTTGAGCGAACTGTAGGCCGTCATCCGGACGCCCCGCACGAGGTCGGCGGTGAAGAGCAGCCAGGGGCCGTGGCAGATGGCCGCCACCGGCTTCTTCGCGGCCACCGCGGCGCGGACGAACTCGATCGCGGCGGGGTCGCGCCGCAGGACGTCCGGGGCGAAGCCGCCGGGGATCACCACGGCGTCCACCGCCTCCAGCCTGAGCTCCGCCATGGGCTTCGTCGCGTACCGGTACCCCTCCTTCAGGATGGCGACCGTCTTCCCCTTGAGTGCGCCCATGGGTCTTTCCTCCTTTCCGGGAATGCGATGCGGGCGTGGATACCGGATGCCGGCTCTTGCCCGGCGTCTCGCCTGGTCGTGTCGCTCTCCGGGCATCGGGCACGACCGGGCCCATTATACTCGGGTCCCGGAGCGAAGGCACCCAGGGGCCACAGCCGGCTCCACGGGCCTCGCGGGCAATCGGCAGCGTCGCCATGTTGGTCCCCTGCCCGTCGCCCTCGCACTCCTTTCTTCCGACCATTCCGCGTTGATGGGTTGATCCGCGGGCACGATCCCCTCTATACTTCCCATGCGCCAAGGTTTCCGCCCCTTGGCAAACGCGGCGCGCGCTTCCGATCACTGACCTATCTCCCCGAGGTCTATCAGGCCGGGAACAGGAGGAGTCATGGCGAACATGAGTCATCGCGAGCGGGTGCTGCGGGCGCTTCACCACCAGGAGCCGGACCGGGTGCCGCTGGATCTGGGGGCCACCCGCTCCACCTCCATCGTGGTGCAGGCCTACGAGCGCCTCAACCAGCACCTCGGCTCTCCGGAGCCCCACCGCATCTTCAGCAAGTGGCTGAACATCGCGCACCCCAGCCAGGCGATGCTCACCCGCTTCGACATCGACACGCGGAGCGTGAGCCAGGGCGCCCCCGACCACTGGCAGGACATCGTCTTTCCCGACGGCTCCTACCAGGACGAGTGGGGTGTCACGCGCAGCAGGCCCGCGGGCTGTCTTTACTACGACCTGACCAAGTCCCCCCTGGCGGGGGATGCGGACGTGGCCGATCTGGAGAAGGTCCGCTGGCCCGACCCCCACGACCCCGGCCGCTGCCGGGGGCTGCACGAAGAGGCCCGGCGGCTCCGCCAGGAGACGGATTACGCCATCGTCCTCAACATGCCCGGCGGGGTGGTGACCCAGGCGCAGTTCCTGCGCGGCTTCGAGGACTGGTTCGCCGACCTCATCGCCAATCCCGCCTTTTACCATGCCCTCATGGAGAAGCTCACCGATCTCTGGATCGAGATGGCCCAGGACGAGCTCGACGCGGTGGGGGACAGGATGGACCTCTGCTTCTTCGGGGACGACGTGGCCTTTCAGGACGGCCCCATGATGTCCATGGACCTCTACCGGAAGATGGTGAAGCCATACCACAAGCGGGTCTTCTCTTACATCAAGTCCCACTCCTCGGCCAAAATTCTCTACCACAGCTGCGGATCGGTGGTGCACCTCATCCCCGACCTCATCGAGATCGGCGTGGACGTGCTCAACCCCATCCAGGTCTCGGCCAAGGGAATGGACAGCCAGACGCTCAAGCGGGAGTTCGGGAAGGACCTCTGCTTCTGGGGGGCGATCGACACCCAGCGGGTCCTGCCGTTCGGGAAGCCCGAGGACGTCAAGGCCGAGGTGAAGCAGCGGATCGAGGAACTGGGACGGGGCGGGGGCTACGTCCTCTGTGCCGTGCACAACCTCCAGGCCGACGTCTCGCCCGAAAACATCTGTGCCATGTACGACGCCGCGCGGGAATACGGCCGGTACTGATGGTGCCTTGCCCGGGGCCGCGCCGCCGAGCCGGGCTGCCCGCCCAGAAGGACTCATGATGAAAGCCGCCGTCTAGTCGCTGCCGGACGACGTGCCCTTCGAGGTCGGCGCGCTGGTGGGCTGCGCCGTGGCGACCGGGTTCGGCGTCATCGCCAACGCGGGGTGAGCAACAACCTTGCGTCCGGGGCACCGGGCGCGGTAGAATAGTAGGGATGGCTTATTGATTGCGGCCATAGCTTGAGCCGACGGTCTTCGCCTTCACCGCAAT